>JAAWDW010000061.1 GCA_022793975.1 Bacillota bacterium | reverse complement strand
CTTTTTGGTGGTCGTATGCGGATGATGATATGCGGCGGGGCGGCGATAAATCCGGATGTTCTTGACGGTCTCACCGCTTTCGGACCTACTGCTCTTCAGGGGTATGGACTTACGGAAGCATCTCCGATGGGAGCACTTAATCCGGACACCAGACCGAACAGCAGATCTATAGGAAGAAAGTTCCCTTGCTTTGACATAAAGATAGAAAATACCGGAGATGACGGCATAGGGGAAATATGCTTAAAGGGCGATAATATAATGCTCGGATATTACGGAAGACCGGATCTTACGTCAGAAGTTATGAAAGACGGCTGGTTTTACACAGGAGATCTCGGATATATGGATGATGACGGGTACGTATATCTTACAGGGCGCAAAAAGAATGTGATAATTACGAAGAATGGAAAGAATGTATATCCGGAAGAACTTGAATATCGACTTTCCAATATACCTCTTGTACAGGAGTCTATGGTATGGAGCAAGCCGTCGGAAGACGGTGAAGATATGATAATAGTGGCTTCAATTGTTGTGAATAAAGAGGCGCTTTCCGAAATATACGGCAGCAAAGAGATGAGCGAATCCGAGATTGAGAAAGTGCTGTGGAAGGAGGTCGATAAAATAAATCTTGAAGTTCCGTTCTTCAAGAGAATCAAGTCTATCGTCCTCCGCAGCGAGGAATTTGAGAAGAACAGTTCAAAGAAGATAAAACGCTTTGCGGAAAGCAACAAGGAATAAGACCGGATAAGAGACACGAGAAGCGAACTTGCGTTGAGTTAAAACAAGAAACGGAGGAAGCATAAATGAGTATAAGGTCTGAATATCCATGTCTGGAAATCAATTTGAAAAAACTGAGGGAAAACATTGAGGCAATGAAAGCGATGTGCGATAAGCACGGCATAGAAATTGCTGGAGTTATAAAAGGATTTAACGGTATTGCAAGATGTGTGCGTGAGTATGAAGATGCTGGCGTAAGCTATATTGCTTCGTCAAGGCTGGAGCAGCTTGAGGAAACGAAGAATGCCGGCATAAAAACGAAGACAATGTGTATCAGAATACCTATGATGTCCGAAGCGGAGGCGCTTGTCAGCGTAGCCGACTGTTCGCTTGAAAGCGAGATAAGCGTACTTCGTGCAGTTGATAAAGCGGCGGCTGAGCGCGGCAGGGTACACGAAGTTATTCTGATGGCAGATCTCGGCGATCTGCGGGAGGGCTTTTGGACGGTGGAAGAGCTTGTTGAAGCGGCACTGATCATTGAAAAAGAACTTAAAAACCTTTATCTGGTCGGAATAGCGACAAATCTGGGCTGTTACGGCTCAATAGAAGCAACTGCGGAAAAAATGAACGAGCTTATAGAAAGGGCGGAGAAAGTAGAAGCCGCAATAGGAAGAAAGCTTAAGTATATAGGCGGCGGTGCGACAACATCTCTACCGAGATTGCTTGATGATGATATGCCGCCGCGCATAAATTTACTTCGTATAGGAGAGGCTATCATCTATTCTAAAGATCTTCCGGAGTTTTTCGGATGTGATATGAGTTTTATGCATAATGATGTTTTTACATTAAAGGCTGAAATTGTAGAGATAAAAACAAAAGTATCACATCCCGTCGGCAACATAACAGTAGATGCGTTTGGACATAGAAATACGTATGAAGATAGGGGAATGCGAAAACGTGCGCTTGCTGCAATAGGAAAAGTGGATTACTGCGATTTTCATGATATTTATCCGCGTGAAGAGGGCATCGAAGTAATAGGTGCATCAAGTGATCACACTATCCTTGATATAGAAGATGCGAAACGTGATTTGAAAGTAGGAGATATCGTTGAATTTGATATTCGTTACGGATCCGGAGTATTTCTTACCGATTCTCCGAATGTAAAGCGAATTTTTGTATAATGGTAATGGGAAATGAGATTAAAAAAAGGAAATATTCATATAAGCTGTGAAAAGTTTCCGAGTGGTGTCGTAACTTGTTTTTCTACAAGACTCGGCGGTAAGAGCGCCTGCGGTATAGAAGGAATGAGTCCGGACCCGTGGAAAGGACAGCCTATTGAAATTGTGAGGGAAAACTGTGCCGAACTTGGTGCGGCGGCAGGTTTTAAAGCCGAGGATATGTACATCACATCACAGGTACACGGTGATACGATTAAAAAAGTGAGTGTCGAAGAACGTGGTACGGGACTGTTTTTACCGGTTAAAATGGATGCGGACGCGCTTATAACAGATAAACCCAGAGTGGCACTGACAATACGTACGGCTGACTGTACACCTATACTTATATATGATCCCGTGCGCAGAGCGATAGGTGCGGCACATGCAGGACACAAGGGTACAGCACTTGATATTGCTGGCAAGACGGTAAGACGGATTTGCGAGGAATACGGCTCAAAACCTCAGGATATGTATGCGGCAATAGGACCATGCATCAGTAAATGCTGTTTTGAAACGGATGGGGATGTCCCGGTAGCAATGAAAGAAGTTCTCGGAGATGCGGCGGAAAGTGCCGTTACCGAAAAAGTAATACCGGGAAAGGGTCTTAAATATTATGTAGATCTTAAAGCAATAAATAAAATGCTTCTGGAACGTGCGGGGATAAATGCAGAAAATATAGAAATTGCGGAACACTGCACATACTGTGAAAGTAATTTGTTTTGGTCTCACAGAAAAATGGGCAAACTGCGCGGATCGCTGGCGGCTGTAATAATGCTGATTTAAACTGCGCTTTATGGTGTTAAATTCTGCATTTTATTTGACAACAGTATGGTAATTAGTGTAAAATGATATGATAAAAGGCTGAAATATAAAGCTGAAAGGAGAATCGACAGATGGCAGAAGAAATTTTACTGACCAGAGAAGGTTACGAAAAAATAGTTGCGGAGCATGAGGAGCTCATAGCAGTCAAACGAAAGGAAGTCGCCGAAAGGATAAAGGAAGCGCTTTCTTACGGCGATATTTCCGAGAATGCTGAATATGACGCTGCCAAAAATGAACAGGCTGAACTCGAAGAGAGAATACACAAGCTTGAAAATATGATGCGAAAAGCCAAAATCATCGATGAATCGGAGGCGTCGGGTGACAGGGTTACCGTGGGCACCAAAGTGAAAGTCAAAGAGATGGATTCGGGAGATGAAATGGATTTCATAATAGTAGGATCGACAGAAGCAGATCCGTTTGAAGGAAAAATATCAAACGAATCGCTTGTCGGCGCCGCACTTCTCAATAAGGAACTTAATGAAGTAGTTGAGATCGCGGTACCGGACGGTATTGTAAATTACAAAGTTATTTCAATCGGTTAATTTTCTAAATATACAGATAGAGAGGAAAATAAGATGACGGACGAAAGAAATGTAAATATTGAAAACGAAGAAGAATTATCGGAAGAACAACTGACGGAACAGAGAAAGATAAGAAGAGAAAAGCTCAGAAAGCTTCAGGAAATGGGAAGAAACCCGTTTCTCGTTGAAACTTGGAATGTTGAGACATACAGCAAGGACGTAAAGGAGAACTTTGAAAAGTGGGAAGGCAAAAGAGTTTCTATGGCGGGAAGAATGATGGCAAACCGCCATATGGGAAAGGTGTCTTTTGTGGATGTTCTCGATAAAGTAGGCAAGATTCAGGCGTATATCGCAGAAGACGGTATTGGTGCGGAAGAATATGAAATTTTCCTCACATATGATATCGGTGATATTATCGGATTTGAAGGTGAGATATTCAAGACAAAGAGAGGAGAAATTTCTGTAAGAGTTGAAAGACTCGTGCTCCTGTCAAAATCGCTGCAGGTACTGCCTAATAAATGGCACGGCCTCAAGGACATAGACCAGAGATACCGCCAGAGATATGTAGACCTTATCATCAATTCGGATGTAAGAGAAATGTTCTACAAGAGAGCAGCTATTATTAAGGAAATAAAGAGAACACTTGAAGATGACTTTGGATATCTTGAAGTAGATACGCCGATACTTACGACTATTGCGGGCGGCGCCAACGCAAGACCGTTTAATACTCATCACAATACGCTTGATCTTGATATGAAGATGCGTATATCAAACGAGCTCTTCCTTAAGAGATGTGTTGTAGGCGGACTCGACAGAGTATATGAGATGGGCAAGATGTTTAGGAACGAGGGTATGGATAGAAACCATAATCCTGAATTCACATCTATGGAATGCTATGCAGCATATACAAATATGGAATTTGTAATGGAAGTAACCGAAACTGTTGTGTCAAATGCTGCTATGAAGGCTAACGGTTCGATGAAAATAAATTATCAGGGTAAGGAATTTGACCTTACTCCGCCGTGGAGAAGACTCAAAATGTCGGATGCGGTAAAAGAAATAACAGGTGTTGATTTTGATAAGATCACGACTGATGAAGAGGCAAGAGAGGCAGCAATCAAGTACGGAATGGATCCTGAGGATGTTAACAAGTGGACAAGAGGAAAGATTCTCGCAGAGATGTTTGAAGACTACTGTGAAGATGTGCCCGGATATCTCGATGGGCCGGTATTCGTTGTCGGACATCCTGTTGAAATTTCACCGCTTGCAAAGAGAGACCCGGAAGATCCGAGAATCACAAGAAGATTTGAAGCGTATGTAAATGGTTGGGAGATTGCCAATGCGTTCTCCGAGCTCAATGACCCTATCGATCAGTATGAGAGATTCGCAGAGCAGCAGGCTCAGCTTGACAGCGGCGAGGATGACGAAGCGCACCCTATGGACCTTGACTTCGTAAATGCTCTTGAAGTAGGACTTCCTCCGACAGGTGGACTTGGTATCGGTATTGACAGAGTAATAATGCTCGTTACAAACGCACCGTCAATCAGGGATATAATGCTCTTCCCGACTATGAAACCGATTGAAAAGTAGGAGTATCATACTATAATTGGTTTAGGATGTTACGTAAAAAATGGTTAATTAAAACAATATGATTAAAATAAAAGAAGAAAACTTGGTTTTCTTCTTTTATTTTAATATCTATTTTTAAAGTCTCGATTATAAAAGTATTAGTAAAAGTTTATTTTTTCAGTAACATATAGTAATATTAAGCTTTTAAATAAAAACAGGACTAAGAAGCCACATCTTGCAGATTCTGTTGTGATATGATATTTTATACATAGAAAAGAAAATATAAAGGAGTGCTGTATGGAACTTCGGGTTTTAAGATATTTTTTGATGACGGCGCGTGAAGAGAACATAACGCGTGCGGCACAGCTTCTTCATATTACCCAGCCGACGCTTTCGCGGCAGCTTATGCAGCTTGAAGAGGAACTTGGCGTCAAGTTGTTTCACAGGGGCAAATATAATGTAAGCCTGACAGAGGAGGGAATGCTGCTTAAGCGGCGTGCACAGGAGCTTGTCTCGCTTTCGGATAAGACTGTTTCGGAGTTTTCACGAAAAGATGAGATTTTGTCGGGTGAAATTTCAATAGGCTGCGGAGAGGCAAGGAGTATGTCGTTTCTTTCAGACTGCATCATATCATTCAGAAAGAAGCATTCGCTTGTGCAGTTTGATATATACAGTGCTATTGCTGATGATATAAAAGAGAGAATTGAGAAAGGTATTATCGATATTGGTTTGCTTGTGGAGCCTGTAGATATCGGTAAATACGAATTTCTGAGACTTCCTGCTAAAGAAAAGTGGGGTATATGGGTGAGAAAAGACTCTGAGCTTGCGGGAAAAGATGCCGTTACACCTGAGGATTTATCTAAAGTACCTCTTATTACAGCAAGGCGGGAAGCTGTAAAAAACGAAATTGCCAGCTGGTTCGGTGATTATTATGATGAGCTTAATATTGTCGCTGCATATAACCTGGGAATCAATGCGATAACAATGGTTAGGCAGGGAGTGGGGGCTGCGCTTGCATTTGATCTTGGCGTTTCTTATGATGATATGTGTTTTATTCCTCTGAGTCCGGTACGGGAGACGGGTTCGGTAATCGTGTGGAAAAAGAATCAGGTCTTGCCGACTGCCGCTAAAATGTTCATAGAGCATATTAAAAATGCAATTTAGGCATTACTCATAATTTAATATAGGTATTAGACATTGTTGCCGTTTAAATATAGAATGTAGGTGTCGAAAGACATCTGCATTTTTATTTGGCAGCAGTGCGGAAAGGAAGCAGAAATGACATACGAAGAAATAAGCGAAAATTACGGAATTCCGCGTGAGATTTTAAGAGAATATGAGAGGCGATCGGCAGGCAAGTGCAAGTACGATGATGGCGATATAAAGAAACTGGGTATTTTAATGACACTGCGCAGTATAGGATTTGAAAAGGACGAGGAAGAAGAATATATACGCCTTATTCTCGACGGTGATGACACGGCAGAGCAAAGAATGTCGATGCTAATCAAGAAAAGAAACGAGACTCTCGAAGATATTCATGTTCTGGAAAAGTGTATAGATTCTATAGATTATCTGCGATACGAATTGAGAAAGGAGAAAGAGTTATGAAAACAATGAACAAAGAAGAATTTGCAAAACAGAACGTATTTGGCTTGGGTGTAGAAAACAGCGCCTTTGCACAGTATTTTACCGGTGGTTCTTATCTTAACCCTCTGACCGATGTAAAGGAAACTGCGGTGTTTCTTGCAAATGTAACATTTGAACCGGGCTACCGCAACAACTGGCATATTCATCATGCAAGGAGCGGGGGCGGTCAGCTTCTCATCTGCACGGCAGGCAGCGGTTGGTATCAGGAAGAAGGTGCAGAGGCGGTAAGCATTGAGCCCGGTATGGTAATAACAATTCCCGCAGGGGTTAAACATTGGCATGGAGCTAAGAGAGACAGCTGGTTTGCGCATATAGCAGTTGAAGTGCCCGGAGAAGAAACTAAAAACGAATGGTGTGAGCCGGTAGATGATGAAATTTACGCAAAGCTCGGATAAAGCAATCAAGACGGAGGGGAAATTATGCCGCATATTGATATTACTATGATTCCGGGAAGGGATGACAAAGCAAAAAAGGAAATAGCGCTGAAAGTGCAGTCATTTCTTGCAAAAGAACTTGGAATAGAGGAACAGTTTGTTTCGGTTTCGATAGAAGATATACCGAAAGAAAAGTGGGAAGAACATATGCAGGGAATGACAGACAAAGTGAGATTCGTTTAATTGTGAGGAGACTTTGATATGGATTTTTATGAAAAAGACCTCGAATTTGCAAAGATATTTGAGAATTTTGCCCTTAATGAAGTAGTAAATGAAGATGGACAGGAATTACCTGCAGAAACGCGCTACACTGCTATTTTGGCGGTATTGATCGGCTGCGGAGGTGCGGATGCATTCAGAGAGCTGGTGCCGGTTGCGCTCGATGCGGGAATTACACCGGTTGCTGTAAAAGAAATAGTATATCAGGCCACGGACTATCTCGGCATAGGCAGAGTTTTGCCATTTATTAAGGCAGCAAATGAAATTCTTGAAGAATGCGGGGTAGTTATGCCGCTTGATAATCGGGAAACGGTAGCGCCGGAAGACAGACTTGAAAAAGGAGCGGAGATTCAAGCAAAAATTTTTGGGGCTCATATGAAAGAAGCCTGGAAGGAGGGGCACATAAACCGCTGGCTTGCAGCAAATTGTTTTGGCGATTACTATACGCGGGGCGGACTGGATTTAAAACAGCGTGAGCTGATAACCTTTTGCTTTCTTGCGGCACAAGGCGGCTGCGAGCCGCAGCTGACAGCTCATGCAAAAGGCAATATGAATCTCGGAAACGACAGAGATTTTCTGATTCGAGTTATATCGCAGTGCTTGCCGTATATCGGATATCCGCGCAGCCTGAATGCAATAACGTGTGTAACCAAGGCGGCGGAATAGTATACCTGAAATTGATGCCGCGATAGTCCGGTTAACAGTTTACTCAATGTACACGGATGTTTTACTATACCGAGTGCATTTAAAAAAATATAAATAATTGCAAGGAGTGCCACTATGAAGAATATAAAGAAATTTGGAACATTATTTTTAATAGTTATTATGCTTTTTACAACAGCAATAACAGCTTGCGCGACAGAGTACGAAAACAATTTTACCGATGTCACAGCAAACTCGTGGTATGCGGATGCTGTAAAATACTGTGATGAAAATGGACTTATGAACGGTACGGAAGAGGGTAAATTTTCACCGAACAGTACGATGACACGCGAAATGCTCGCGGCAGTTCTTTACAGACAGGCCGGGAGTCCGAATGTCAGTGGAAGCGATAATTTTCCTGATACAGCAGCGGATACTTGGTATACGGGTGCGGTGATTTGGGCTTCACAGCAGGAAATTATAACAGGATACAGCGATGGAAGATTCGGAACCGGTGATTTTGTGACACGGGAGCAGGCAGTAACGATGCTCTGGCGCCTGGCGGGTCGTCCTGAGACAGGAACAGACGTACAGATAAAAGAATTCGCAGATCAGGCAAGCATTTCATCTTATGCGAAGGAGGCAGCAGCCTGGGCGAGTGCAAACGGAGTAATAAACGGCAGGCAGGACAATAAGTTTGACCCTAAGGCAAAAGCAACTCGCGCAGAAATGGCTGTAATCCTTATGAATAATGCGAAATTTACCGGTAGTGCTCAGGGTGGTGCAAATAATGAAACGTTGCCTGCACAGCAGGGAAACGGAAATTCAGGAAGTACAGGTTCGGCAGGAAGTTCCGGCGGAAACGGCGGCTCAAGCTCTTCCGGCAGCGGATCGGGCACCGCAGCGGACAGCAGAAAAGTGCTTATTGCATATTTCTCGGCAACCAATAATACAGAGAGTATTGCAAATCATATAAACACTGTGCTTAAAAATGATAATATTGATGCAGATATATATGAAATAGTACCGCAGGTGCCGTATACGAGCGCGGACCTGAATTACAATGACGATTCGAGTAGAGTAAGTCTTGAGCATGCGGATCCTGCGGTAAGACCGGCGATTTCCGGCTCAGTAACAAATATGAAAGATTACGATACCATATTCCTGGGTTATCCGATATGGTGGGGCCAGGCGCCGAATATCGTGTATAATTTTGTTGAAAGCTATGATTTTACAAATAAAACGATTATACCTTTTTGCACTGCGGCGAGCAGTGGTATAGGTTCAAGCGCAGAAAATCTGAGCAGCGCGGCAAGTTCCGCCAACTGGCTTACAAGTGCGGGAATAAGATTCAGAGGAAGTGCGTTGCAGTCGGAGGTCGCAATCTGGTTAAAAGGATTGGATATTTACGAGTCGATGAAGAATGAGGCAGGAGCGGATACAGACAATATGGGAAGCGGAAAATTGTATATTAGAATAGCAGGCACACAGAATGTGGAATGGACAGCAACACTGGCGGAGAATTCGTCAGCTGAGGCACTTCGAGAACTGCTTTTACAAG
>JAAWDW010000060.1 GCA_022793975.1 Bacillota bacterium | reverse complement strand
TTCGGGCGGTAAAAATAAAAATTAAGATATTTATTATTAAAATGACTGTTTTTGTTTGAAAAACGGTCTTTTTTATGGTACAATAAAATATCTCGGATTATAATCCGTAGGAAATTTTAAATATAAAATAAAATTTATAGAAAAGGGAGATTTTTATATGGCGCCGGAGGTTAAACAGGATCAGTATAATGCCGAACAAATACAAGTGCTCGAAGGTCTTGAAGCTGTCCGCAAGAGACCTGGTATGTATATTGGAAGCACAGGGCCGAGAGGTCTTCACCATCTCGTTTACGAAATTGTGGACAACTCGGTTGATGAAGCACTTGCGGGATACTGTAAAAACATCAGCATCACAATTCAAAAGGATAATTCCATAATGGTAGAAGACGACGGGCGCGGAATGCCTGTTGACAAACATCCGAAACTTGGAATTCCCGCGGTTGAAGTAATACATACAGTACTTCACGCGGGCGGAAAGTTCGGAGGAGGAGGATATAAAGTTTCCGGAGGGCTTCATGGTGTGGGAGCTTCTGTTGTAAATGCACTTTCTACAGAAATGACGGTTGAAGTAAAGAGAAACGGAAAAATCTATCAGCAGACATATAAAAGAGGAAAGACTGTAACACCGCTTACCGAAGTAGGAGAATCACGTAAGACAGGTTCAAAAACCGTTTTTTGGCCGGATCCGGAAATTTTTGAAGATGTGGTATTCGATTACGGTACGCTCGAACACAGGCTCAGAGAAATGGCATTCCTTAATAAAGGGATCAGGATAATTCTCAAGGATGAGCGTGAAGGCAGAAAGAAAAAAGAAGAATTCCATTATGAAGGCGGTATAAAAGAGTTTGTAAAACATCTTAATACAAATAAAGAAGCGATACATCCCGAAGTAATATATTTTGAATTAATAAAACAGGATCTTGAAATAGAAGTTGCGATGCAGTATACGGACAGCTACAGCGAGCTTGTGCTTTCATATGCAAATAATATAAGCACGACAGAGGGCGGTACGCATATGGCAGGCTTTAAATCTTCACTTACGCGAGTGTTCAACGACTATGCGCGAAGAAATAAGATACTTAAAGATAATGACGATGCGCTTACTGGTGATGACATAAGAGAAGGTCTTACGGCGGTAGTATCGGTAAAGCTTACAGAGCCTCAGTTTGAAGGGCAGACAAAGACAAAACTCGGAAACAGTGAAATGAGAGGTTTTGTAGAGACTTCGACGACAGAAAATCTTACAGCTTTCCTCGAAGAAAATCCTACTCAGGCCAAAACAATACTCGAAAAATGCCTGCGTGCGGCAAGAGCGAGAGAAGCGGCAAGAAAAGCAAGAGACCTCACAAGAAGAAAGGGCGCACTCGAAAGTTTTTCGCTTCCGGGTAAGCTTGCGGACTGCTCGGAAAAAGATCCTACAATATCGGAAATTTTCCTCGTTGAGGGAGATTCTGCCGGCGGCAGCGCCAAAGAAGGAAGAGACAGAAAACGTCAGGCAATCCTTCCTCTCAGAGGAAAAATACTCAATGTAGAAAAAGCGAGACTTGATAAGATACTCAATTCCGATGAAATAAAGAATATGATTACAGCTTTCGGCTGCGGTATCGGCTCGGATTTTGACCTTGAAAAGCTCAGATACCACAAAATAATCATAATGACAGATGCCGATGTCGATGGTGCTCATATCAGAACATTGCTTCTGACATTCTTCTATCGCTATATGACACCGCTCATTGAAAACGGATTTGTATATGCGGCTCAGCCGCCTCTTTTCCAGGTTAAAAAAGGAAAAGAAGTTTATTATACATATACGGAAAAAGAGCAGGAAAAACTTATGGCCGAGCTTTCTGATAAACCGGGCAAGGCCGATATACAGAGGTACAAGGGTCTTGGAGAAATGGACGCAGAGCAGCTTTGGGAGACCACAATGGACTTTCACAAGAGAACCCTTGTGCAAATAACTCTTGATGATGCCACTGCGGCTGATGAAATATTTACAACTCTTATGGGGGACAAAGTACCTCCGAGAAAGAAATTCATAGAAGAGAACGCAGTATATGCGACACTTGATATATAGGAAGGAGGGGCAAAATGACAACTTTACTCGAAGATCAAAGGATGATACAGCACGAAATTCATGATGAAATGAAAAATTCGTATATCGATTATGCTATGAGTGTTATCGTAGGAAGAGCCCTTCCGGATGTGCGTGACGGACTTAAGCCGGTACACAGAAGAATACTTTACGGAATGAGCGAACTTGGCGTAACTCCGGACAAACCTCATAAAAAATCGGCGCGTATTGTCGGTGAAGTAATGGGTAAATATCATCCGCACGGTGATAGTTCGATTTACGATGCAATGGTAAGACTTGCACAGCCGTTTTCGACAAGATATATGCTCGTTGACGGACACGGTAATTTTGGGTCGGTCGATGGAGACGGTGCTGCGGCAATGCGTTATACGGAAGCACGTATGACACCTTTTGCACTGCAGATGCTTCGCGACATAGATAAAGAAACTGTAGATTTTGTACCGAATTTTGATGAAGAAGAAAAAGAGCCTACTGTACTTCCGGCGAGAATTCCTAATCTGCTTGTAAACGGCAGTAACGGTATTGCCGTGGGTATGGCTACATCAATACCTCCTCATAATCTCTGCGAAGTTATTGACGGCGCCATAAAAATGATCGATGATGAAAATTGTACAGTAGATGATTTAATACAGATAATAAAAGGACCCGACTTCCCGACAGGCGCAGTTATCACCGGCAAGAGCGGCATAAGAGAAGCATACAGGACCGGGCAGGGCAAAGTCATTGTTCGCGCTGTTGCGGAAATAGAAGAAACAAACAGAGGCAGACATCAGATAATCGTCAGTGAAATACCTTATCAGGTAAACAAGGCGAGAATGATAGAAAAAATGGCCGAAATGGTCAAAGACAAAAGGATTGAAGGAATTTCCGAAATCAGAGACGAGTCTAACCGTCAGGGTACAAGAGTAGTAATCGAACTTAAAAAAGATGTAAATCCGCAGATTACGCTTAACAGACTCTATAAGCATACACAGATGCAGGAAAGCATTTCGATGATTATGCTTGCACTGGTAAACGGACAGCCGAGAATCCTCAATCTGTATGATATTTTGAGCGAATATCTCAAGCATCAGAAAGATGTCGTAACAAGAAGAACAATCTATGATAAGAAGAAAGCCGAAGCAAGAGCTCATATACTAGAAGGTCTCTTAATTGCGCTTGATAATATTGATGAAATAATAAAGATAATAAGGTCCAGTTACAACGACGCCAAAGAAAAGCTGATAGAGCGTTTCGGACTTTCCGAAATTCAGGCACAGGCTATTCTTGACATGCAGCTCAGACGTTTGCAGGGTCTTGAAAAAGAAAAGATCGAAAATGAATACAATGATCTTCTGCAAAAAATTGCTTACTACACAAGCCTGCTTGCAGACGAACATTTGCTTATGGGAGTAATCAAGGATGAGCTTCTGGAAATAAAAGAAAAATACGGCGATGAGAGAAGAACTAAAATTGTAGCCGATGCGACGGAGTTTGACGAAGCAGATCTTATTGAAGAAGAACAGGTATGCATCACGCTTACACATCTCGGATACATAAAGAGAGTATCGGCCGATACATACAAGACACAGAAAAGAGGAGGTAAAGGTATTACAGGTCTGACGATGCGTGAAAACGATTTTGTCAAGAATCTTATAATGACCTCGACGCACGATTACCTTGTATTCTTTACAAATACGGGAAAAGCACACAGGATAAAGGCATACGAAATACCGGAAGCACAGAGAACGGCGAAAGGAACGCCGGCGATCAATTTCTTAAATCTTATGCCGCGTGAGCGGATTACTGCTATTATTACTACAAAGGGCGCAGAGACTGAAGAAAATGAAAAATATCTGATAGCAGTTACAAAGAGAGGAACTATTAAGAAAACGGCGCTTTCGGAATTTAATACCAATAGAAAAACAGGTCTTATAGCGATAAGTCTGAAAGACGGTGATGAGCTTGTGAGCGTACAGCAGACATCTGGCAGTGATAATGTTCTTATAATTACGAAGAACGGCAAGTGTATCTGCTTCTCAGAAAATGATGTAAGACCGATGGGAAGAAATGCAGGCGGAGTAAGAGCGATAAGTCTTGAAGATGATGATCAGGTGGTTGCTATGGAGCTTGTTCAGCCTGATCAGGAACTTCTTGTAGTGACACAGAAAGGCTTTGGAAAGAGAACAAAAGTAGAAGAATACAAGCTTCAGGCAAGAGGAGGTAAAGGTCTTCTTACATATGACAAGGCTAAATTTAAAAAGACGGGTGAGCTTATAGGCGCTATGGTAGTGAGCGACGATGATGAAGTGCTCATGATAAATTCTGACGGAATCATTATCAGAATAAAAGCAAGCGATGTTTCAAGGCTCGGACGCGCAACGCAAGGCGTAAGAATTATGCGAGTTGCGGAAGATGCAAATATTGTAAGCATTGCAAGAGTAATAAAAGAAGATGAAGATGATTCCGATTCCGAAGGAGACAGTGTTTCTCCGGATAAAAACGACAATAGCGATAACAACAAAGGAAATGAAGGCGGCAGTTCGCAAATAGAGATTACTCTCGAATAGAAAGGGTATAAAGAATTCATATTAAAGAAATGGATTCTCAGAATTGAATAAGGAGAAAAAAATGTCAGATATACTGCAATTCTCAATACCCGGAAAACCGGAGTATGTACAAATGTTAAGACTCGCTGTAGGCTCTGCTGCCTGCAAGAACGGGTTTGATATGGAACAGACGGAAGATATAAAAGTGGCGGTGGAAGAAGCATGCAAGCTTCTCACATGTCATGGCCGCGAAGGATTTTCCGAGAAATATGATCTTACTGTGGAATTTGACGGCGGCAGGCTTCAGATTATTGTTTCCGACCTCGGCAGCGGTCACGTACCGGAAAAAGACGGCGGTCATTGTCAGCATTGTCCGCAGGAATGTGATCTTGCTATGTTTGTAATGGATTCCCTTATGGACGAGGCAGAACTTTTTAATAATGAAAGCGGCAGCATAAGTATCAGAATGGTGAAAAACAGATGATTAACGGAGAATTGTTTGACCGTTACAAAAAGACAGGCGATATAGAGCTGAGAAACGAAATCGTTGAAAAGTATTTGTATATGGTTGAGGTTCTTATTCGTAAATATTTAAACAAGGGTGTTGATTACGACGATTTATATCAAATTGGTGCAATGGCTCTTGTTTCAGCAGTGGAGAGATTCGATCCGAGCAAGGGTTTTGAGTTCTCCAGTTTTGCCACGCCTACAATTCTCGGAGAAATTAAAAAATATTTCAGAGATAAAGAATGGATACTAAAAGTGCCGAGAAGACAAAAAGAAATATCGCTTAAAATACCTGCGGCAAAGGACGAACTTTATGAAAAACTGGGACGTACTCCGACAATAGCCGAAATTTCTCAACATCTCGGATATTCCGAAGAAGATATACTGCAGGCAATCGAAAGCGGGCAGGCGTACGATGCCTATTCTCTTAATCAGACATTCGATGAAAACGGAGATGACGGAGAAGGTGCCGTATTCGAAAAGTATACCGCGATGAAAGAGCTTGGATATGACAGGTTTGAAATGGCGGAACTTATAAATTCGGTGGTCACAAAATTTTCGGAAAATGAAAAACTGGTTTTTCGATGGCGTTTCCTTGAAAACAAGACACAAAGCGAAATTGCGGATAAACTTGCAGTATCGCAGATGACAGTTTCAAGACTTGAAAAAGGAATAAAGCAAAAATTCTTAAATGAGCTGAAAAAGTAGAAAGGAAATGACAAAATGAAAAGAGTATTTTCAGGCGTACAGCCTACAGGAAATTTACACATAGGAAATTATCTCGGAGCACTTAGACAATTTATCGAGTTGCAGGACGATCATGAATGCATTTACTGTGTTGTAGATATGCATTCGATTACACTCCCGCAGGATCCAAAAGAGCTAAGAAGCCACATTCTTGACATAGCCGCGCTCTATATGGCAATAGGCATAGATCCCAAAAAATCAATAATGTTTGTACAGTCGGAAGTATCGGCACATGCCGAACTCGGATGGATACTCACCTGTTCTTCATATATGGGAGAACTTTCGAGAATGACGCAGTTTAAAGATAAGAGCAAGGGCAAAGAAAACGGCTCGATTCCAACAGGAATTTTCACATATCCTACTCTTATGGCAGCAGATATACTTGCATATGATGCTGATATAGTACCTGTCGGGAATGATCAGAAACAGCATATAGAGCTGACACGTGATCTTGCTATAAGAATAAACAACAGATTTAATAAAAATACATTTGTGGTGCCCGAAGGTAGGTTTATGAAGGAAGGCGCGAGGGTAATGGCGCTTGATGATCCGACATCAAAGATGAGCAAATCTGCAGAAAACGAATTTAGCAGAATTTCAATACTCGATTCCGATACCAAAATTAAAAAGGCGATAATGCGGGCGACGACGGATTCCGATGCCCTTGTAAAATTTGATATTGAAAACAAACCGGGCATTAGTAATCTGCTTTCTATATACAGTGCATTTTCGGGAACACCGATATCTGATCTTGAAAAACAGTATGACGGTCGCGGTTACGGAGATTTCAAAAAAGATCTTGTAGAAGTTACAATCAATGCTATAAGTCCGATAAGAGAAAAATTTGAAGAAATAAGGAATTCGCATGAATTGACAAAAGTTTTGGATGATGGCCGCGAAAGAGCGAGTGTGATAGCAGAAAAAGTGCTTGCCCGTGTAAAAAACGATTTTGGAATTGGCCGCTAAGGATATACGGAGCAGAAAAGGAAGATAAAAATAGAAGACAAAAACAGAAAATATGTTAACCAAAGACAGCGTAAAATCGCTGTCTTTTTTATTTGACAAAATTAAATCTATAATATAAATTTTACAGAATAATTTGCGTCAGCCTCGTATTGTATAAAAATAAGAGACCAAAAACAAAGGTATACAATATATAATAGAAAGTTCTGACGGATTACAATTGACAGAAAATTTAAAAAGAGGTATGATAAATATGTAATTATATAAAGTTTTTTTATAAAAATTTTATGGCAAAACGTTCAAAAAAACAGAAAGGAGCAGTCATGAAAGATAAAGACAGAATTGACAAAATTGTTAAAGCTTTGGAGCCCGAATTAAAAGAATTATCGCATAAAATTCACGATAATCCCGAAATCGGTATGGAAGAGTTCAAAGCCTGTGCTTGGCAGGTAGAGCTAATAAAAAAACATGGATTTGAAGTGGAGGAAAATTACTGCGGTATGCCAACGGCATACAGAGCTTCGTATAAAGGAAAAAAACCTGGTCCTAAGATTGCTCTGATAT
>JAAWDW010000059.1 GCA_022793975.1 Bacillota bacterium | reverse complement strand
GTAATTGGTATTGATAAAAGTAAATTCCGCAGAATAAGCGGCAGAATAAGAACACCGCAGAAAATTGTTTCCTATGCAGGTCAGCCGATGAAATATATAAAACAGCAGATAGGAAATCCAGCACAAACCTTTATAGAAAATATAAAAGCCCAGAATCGGAATGATCTTAAAATCACTGTGCCTGAGGGTATGAAAGCTGTTCATACTGCAGTAACACTTAAATCTTTACCGGCAGATAAATATCCTGTTCAGTGGAATTTTGACGGAAAGAAATACAGTGTAAATTATAAGACAACATTAAATTTGCATGCTTTGCAGGTGCCGAGAGAATTTAGAGTGAATACGGATAAAAGCGAAGGTACGATATCAATATCGCCGGGCAATCTTTATAAACGCAGCGCTGGTTACGGTGAGATTGAAATGATCCTTGCGGAAGATATTCATACACCCGTATCGGAAGGGAAATATTTTGCGGTACCGACAAACAGCGGAGATGATGCGGAAACAGAAAGCGGCATTTTGTATATTCAAAATGAAACATTTGACGGTTATGTTACAATAAGTATAAGCGGAACTGGTATGTGGCGCATAAAAGATTTTAGGCTTTACCGTATAGAAAACGGACGCAGAATATATGAGGATAACGGGAATTTTGAGACAGCAAACGGTGAATGGCAGATAACGGGCGGAAGTGTGGCTGAAGAGACTTTTGACGGTGAACAGAGTTTCGGAAATGCAGTGCAGTCACTTGTATATAAAAAAGGAGAAATGATAAAGTACAATGCAGTCTATTATGATTATGAAGCAGATCCGAGCAAAGCACAGTATTGGCGCTATACACATACACCGGCAAATGACGGAATGCATCCGCAGACCGGGCAGACACTTTCATCACCGATAGAGCAGTTTTATATTGACGGCAAATATACTGTAGAACATTGGCAGGAGGACAGTACCGGAAATATTGAATATGACAAACAGTCTAACATTGCAGAGATGACATTTTACATAGAAAGCGGAGCTGGCGCACCGTGGATCACAAATATAGAGACTGTTCCGGAAAAGGTAAATGCGGGTCAAGCAGCTGTTCTTGAAATTGGAGTTGACGATATGGAAAAGGACGTACTTTATCTTAAAACCGAGCTGTATTTTAAGAATAAAGTTATATATACATATCAAAGAGCAAACATAACGGCAAATAAAAACGGTAAATATCCAAATACACTTACAGATAAGATTGCGCTTGCCGAAGCAGGTGAATATAAAGCAGTATGCACGGTCAGGGACGGAAGCGGTACAGGTATACGGGAATATACCTTTAAAGCTGGATTGTCAGATGGAATTAAAGGAAGAGCAGAACATTTTCCGGCATGGGAAAATGCCCGTATTGAATACAATAAGAATAATCTGTCAAGTCCGAGGGCAGCAAATGTGTTCTGGGCCGCAGAAGCATTTAAACTGACCGCAGAAGCATACGGCAGACCGTCGCGTGTAACAGCAATGATAAAAGAGTATCCTGAACAGAAAGTAAAACTGGTACCGCAAAGTATTTCTGAAGGTGTAGTAAATAAAGAGAAAAAAATATACGAAGCTTCTCTGTTTGACAGTTCGGTTTCGGCGGACTTGGCAAAGAAATGTGCAGATTCACCGGGAGGAATATGCACTCTCAGCTTTATCTTTACGGCGGAATATCCCGACGGACATAGCCTGACAGATACGGTCACTGTTATTATTGACGATAACGGCGGCGGACTGCGTATTCACCGAGTATTCTAATAAAATTTCCGGGCCATTTTTATTGTATTGTAATTTGTGTAAAAATTTTATATAGTTATTGCAGAATAATACAGACAGGAGTAATAAAAATATTTCAGCAGAGGAGCACGATTATGAGAAGAAAAGAGAGAGAAATTAAGGATTATAGTACAATGTTGGCAATTTTGGAGGGCTGCGACTGCATACGGCTTGGTTTTGTAAATGAGAACAGAGCGTATATAGTTCCTGTCAATTTTGGAATTAAAGAAAAAAATGAAAAAATTACACTTTATTTTCATGGGGCAAAAGAAGGACGCAAGATTGATATGATAACGAAAAATCCGTATGTATGTTTTGAAGCCGACAGAAAGCATGAAGTTGTTATAGGAGAAAACGCCTGCGATTATTCCTTTCTGTATCAAAGTATCATAGGATACGGTGAAGTTTCATTTATAGAAAATACAGATGAAAAGTCAAGAGCTCTTAATTGTATAATGAAACATTACAGCAAAAGGGATAACTGGACGTTTGATAAAAGAGTACTCGAAAAAACTGGTGTTATGAAGGTTTCCGTAATCGAATGGAGCTGTAAGGAACATTAAAAAGACTGCGCAGTTTAACTGCGCAGTCTTTTTATTTACTCGTAATATAATTTTCATTAAAATAGTTTGACTTTACCGGTATAAATTAATCCGCAAACATAATTGTAAATTCATATCCTTTTTCATCGCGGTTTGAAAGTATTTTGTAGCTTACTTTGTTATCGCTGCCAGCTGTAAGATTAAGCGTTCCGGAAAGTGTTCCTTTGCCACCGCTGGTGCTGCTGAGTTGTGTACATACGACATCAGCAGAACTGTCGGCGGCAGAAATTGTTACATTTACAGATGTAGTGCCGGCAGGAACAATGAATACAGAGCCGCCGGAACTTGAGCTTACTGCCTCGGCTATATCGACATCGCCTTTTTCTGTGTTGCCCTTTACTTTTATATTAAGCGTGTATACAGTATCGTTCATTCCGCTGCCGAATGCTTTGATATATATTTTGTTTTCAATGCTGCCGGAAACAGGGAAGGTAGTCTCTGTGTCATACGAAGAACCGTTTCCGCTGTACATTGTTGAAATATTTGTTCCTGCATTTGCACTTACGGTTACATTTTGTGTACCGTAAGGAACAGTAACATCATAACTTGTCGTGCTTGCATTGAATGACGGCATAGTCACATTGCCCGATGCATCACTGCTTACGCTGAGCGATGTGAGTCTTGCACTTGGAATCGAAGGCTTACTGGTGGAAATTGTACGGCTCTTAGGACCGTAATTAGTCGAACCGGACCGCAGTATCGCATAGAAAATGTATGATTTGTCGCTTTCGAGACCCTCAAATTTCTGGGTTATCTTTCCGTTTTTCGATATGGATTTGTTTGTAATAACTCGGTTTGTTCCGACAGCAGAGCCGCTTCCGTCCTTGCCCTCATATACTTGGGTGCTGCTCGGAGCCTTGCTGCCGCTTGGTATGAGCACGCCGTATACGTATCCGGAAGTGTTGGAAACAACCGTTACCGTAATAGTGTCATCAGTTGATTCGGAAGTAATTTCCGAAATTCCGGTAGAGGTTTCCCTTTCGGTAGTAAAGTAACTGCTGAATTTATCGTTGCCGTTCTTTTTGGAATCCATAAATTTATTTTTAGGGATAACCACATAATAGTCCGTATCATATCTGAGATTGCTGTCGGGACGAATTGAAACAGAGGTTGAAGATACGCTTGTTACGGTAAATGATACATTCGTACCGGTTGATTTGTCTCTGTGAAGTTCAATACAATCTTCCACATATGATTTTGTAAGAGAACTGCCGCTGCTGTATCTTGTCATCTTGGAATCAAAGGTAATCTTAATTGTAGGTCGTGATACGCTTACTCCTGTGGCCTTGTTTTTCGGAGAAATCGAGATATCAGAATCGCCTCCGTTCTCGTCTCCTGTGTTAAAATACGTCTGGAAAGCATCGTTGCCCTTGCCGTCAGCGTACTTAAATGTATCTTTGTCTATTATTACATAATATCTTGTGTCTTCATCAAGATCTCTGTCAGGTGTGAGTGTTACAGTCTTTTTTGATGAATTTATGGATGCGGAGAAAGACACTTTTGTGCCCGAAGAGCTCTTTTTGCGGAGCTCGATCAGATCTTCGAGGTCAGAAGTTGTCGGAGTTTTGCCGCCTTTATATTTTGTAATGGCGGTACTGAATGAAATTTTAATTGTGCTGTCTATATCCACGTTGTCGGCACCGCGTTTCGGTGTTACCGAAATGTCGAGATCTTCGTCCGTATATTTCGGCGCTGTCTTGCCGCTCTTTGTATTTATCGAAGATGGCTTGTTTTCGTATGTGATACCGCTTTCGTTTGCATTCATAGTGCGGATGGCACCTTTGCCTCTGAAAGAAGAGACGGCATTGACATTAGCTGTTGTAATGGTTGCGTATGAATCAAGCGAAATTTCGGAATTCTTGCCGGTACTTTCAACATTAAAGGTGGTAATAGTACCGGATTCAAAATTTACATGGCAGTCGGCACCGTTTACGGTAACGGTCGGGAAGTTGCCGTCAAGATGTGTTTCCGAATTGCCGAAAAGCGTAATTTTATCAAATCCTGTACCAAAAAGACCGCTTTTGAGGCTTGATGTATGAAGATGTGTGGTTTTATATGCACTTGTCTCAAGTATACGCGTTTCGTTTTTGGCGTGTACACGCACAGCAGAAGATGTCTTGCTTATCTGACATGAAGCCACACGTGAATTGTTAATTGTGACTTCTCCGTCTTTTGAGCTTTCGCCTGCGCCTCCGCCCTGAACATAGAGAGAGCCGAGAACAACGCAGTTGTCAATGGTAACATCGCCTTCGCCTACGTTTTTATTTATTGTAATACCGTTGGAATAAATTTTATTGGAAACTTTTGTATCTTCTTCAGAGATAGTTAGTGAATTTTTTACTATAGTTTCTTTATCGACAATGTCGCATATAATCTTTGCTGCCTGCGCACGTGTGAGATTATCGAGAGGATGAAGATTGCCGTCGTCATAAGCCCCCATATATTTTTTGCCGACGATACGCGAAAGGCTGGATTCCGCCCAGTCGCTTACACTGGATTTGTCTCCGTACGATGAAAGAGATGTTCCGGAATTGTATGTAGGAACGATTCTTGAAAGCATTACAGCTGCTTCCTGACGTGTAATATTGTTGTTCGGAAGAAATGTTCCCGTGTCATACCCCCCCGCATATC
>JAAWDW010000058.1 GCA_022793975.1 Bacillota bacterium | reverse complement strand
CTCGTACTCGGAGGAGGTCATAGCATAGGAATACCGCTTTCTGCTGCCAGCGATTATTCATTTATAAGCGAAACGGCGACAATGACACTGCATCCGATCAGAACAAACGGACTTATTATTACGGCAGAACCGACTTTTGAATACCTGAGAAAAACGCAGGACAGAATTGTTGATTTTATAGTATCGCATTCAAAAGCAAAACGAGATGAGATAGTTAAAAGGATGAACTGTACAGATAATATGGCAAATGATGTTGGTACTGTTCTTTTTGGACGTGAAGCTGTAGAACTTGGAATAATAGATGAAGTGGGCGGACTTTCAAATGCACTTAAAAAATTAAGAGAAATGATATCTTTACAAAATGTGGAAAACGAGGTACAATAATACTATAAAAATGGTATTGGAGGAGTATTATGGAAATCATTTCTCTCGGCATTCTGTTTAAAGACAGAGAATATGCCGAAGCTGCAGCACGAGTAATTGCTGAAAAGGGAAGATATTTTTTACCTGCGGTCTTGGATAAGGACCGTATACATAATTTTGACGGAAAACTCATAATTACGGATGATGAGACAATAAAAGCGGAAAATATAGTTTATACGGGGCGTTTTATGCTGCCGGACGCGATAATGGCAGCTGCCGTCGAGAAGTACGGAAAACTTTACAGTATAAGCACAGATAATTTAAATTTTTACTATTCGCGAAAAGAGAAGCAGGCAAAGTTAATAACGGTAATTGGTGCAGAAGGCGGTGCAGGTGCTACATCGGCGGCTGACGGACTTGCGGAAGAACTTGTCGTTTACTATGATAAATCAGTCTGCCGTATATCGCTCTCCGCATTTCCGGAGGAAAATTTATGCGGTGTTTGCGAACTGAAACAATTGCTTTTTCTGCTTGAAAATAAAAATGATTGTAAGAAAACAATGGACTGCATCAGTGATATTAATATAGATGAGTATTTCCCAAAAGATAGATGTGGCATATACAGAGTCTGCTACGGAGACAGTATTAACCCTCTTGCTGCAGCCGGTAGCCTGACATTATACGGATTTTTCGCATTTGTCTGTGAAACGGGTGCTTTTGATTGTATTATAATTGATATACCGGCTGAAGCGGTGAAAAATACAGAAGAAATTATATCAATTACCGATGGTATTGTTACAGTGGAAAAATACAGCAGTTCCGCAATAAGAGGCGGGAAACTGCATAATTATCTAAATCTTATTCTTAGCGGTGAGACGGAGAACAGAATAATCCGTTTTATTAATTTTGTTTCTGAAAACTATACAGAGACGGAAGAACATAATGAGGTATCATATAAAAATAAAGGTACGGTTAATGTCGAATATGATCCTGAATCCTTTTGTAAAGACGGCGTTAAAATTGATGGAGCGTTCGGTCTTGCGGTTAAAAATATTGCGCATAGTTTGATATTCTGCTAAAATATAAGTAAGAATATTTTAAAATATTTAATAAAAACAGTGTATTATAATCAGCAAGATGTCTGTAATAAAAGGAGAAAATATATGAATTCGGGAATCATACAGATGATTATAACTCTGCTCGGCGGGCTTGCCATATTTATTTACGGTATGAACCTTATGAGCGACGGCCTTCAGAAAGCCGCTGGGGAAAAAATGAAGAGTATTCTGGCGCTGCTAACAAAGAATCCTATTGTTGGTGTGCTTGCCGGAGCGCTTACAACGGCTGTATTACAGTCGAGTTCGGCAACCACCGTTATGGCTATAGGTTTTGTAAGCGCCGGTCTTATGAATCTTCCCCAAGCTATAAGCATTATACTCGGAGCGAATATAGGTACTACAATTACAGCACAGCTTATAGCTTTTCAGATAGGAGATTATGCCTGGGCGTTCGTGGTAATAGGATTTATAATGTACTTCTTTGTTAAGAAAGAAAATATAGTAAATATAGGACAGACGATTTTCGGATTCGGAATGTTGTTTATAGGCATAAACATAATGGGAGATACGATGGAGCCGCTTGCCGCAGCACCGGAATTTGCAGATATAATGATGAGCGTAAAGGATATACCGGTGCTGGGAGTAGTGATAGGTGCGGTCGTGACGGCAGTCGTGCAGAGCAGTTCTGCGGTAATAGCGGTAATACAGAATCTGGCTTCACAAGCCGGACCTGACGGTGTCACCAGTGTAGTCGGACTTGCGGGTTCTCTTCCTATTCTTTACGGAAGCAATATAGGCACCACAATTACAGCACTGTTTGCTTCTATAGGTGGCACAGTAAATGCTAAGCGTACTGCGGCCGCGCATACGATATTCAATATTGTCGGTTCTATTGTTTTTATGTTCTTTATAACACCTTTTGCAAATTTTATTCAATATGTATCGCCGTCGGGAGCCGAACTTTCCGTGATAGCAAGACAGATAGCAAATGCTCATATGTTTTTTAATATAATTAATACTGTTTTATGGCTGCCGTTTATCTGGCTCTTAGTAAAAATTGTTACAAAGATAATTCCTGAAAAAGCATCGGATAAGCTTCCGTCAGACCCTATATATCTGGATTATAATATGATAGGCCAGCCGGTGTTTGCAATGCATCTTGCCAGCAATGAACTTACACGTGTGGCAAATTATACGCTTGATATGGTTGCGGATGCAAAAAAAGCATTTATAGACGGAAATGAAGAAGCATTGGCGAGACTTATGGAAACAGAAGATAATGTAAACGAACTTCAGGCAGCAGCGGTGCAGTATCTTTCATCAATGTTTGCGGACGAAGCACTTACAGAAAGACAATCCAAAGAACTTGCGGGATTATTACATATAGCTGCCGACATAGAACATATTGGAGATTACTGCGTAAATATAGCCGAATTTGCAGACGATAAACTCAAAAAAGGTTATGAATTTTCTGATTCGGCATATGCGGAGCTGTTTGAAAGTTTCGATCAGGTTACTATGATGCTTAGGGATACAATAAAAACATTTGAAACGAGAGATATGAAGCTGGCGGAAGAAGTGCTTGTTCAGGAAGAGGCTGTAAATGAAAATGAAGAACGTCTCAGAATGATGCATATGAAACGTCTTGAGACGGGCAAATGTTCACCTGAATTTACAGTAATATATACAGATATTATCCATAATATAGAAAAGATAGGTGACAGCTGTACAAATATTGCTCGTATCATTGTTTCGGATTTTGAGCATAAAGGAGAAAAAGCAAGCTAAATTTAAATAATCAATTATTTTGAATAAAAGCAGGAGGTAGTATTTGGCACATATTGATCCTTTCATTTTAGATCTTGCGCTCGTACTCGTGACGGCGGGCATAGCAACCATAATATTCAGAAAAATAAAACAACCCGTTGTTCTCGGGTATATTGTTGCGGGCTTCCTTGTAAGCCCGAACTTTTTATTGCTTCCTACAGTAAGCGATATAGCAAATATTGAAGTTTGGGCGAGTATAGGAATAATATTTCTGATGTTTGCACTCGGACTTGAATTCAGTTTCCATAACATAGCGAAAGTAGGAGGCGGAGCTATAATAACAGCGCTTGTAGTAATGGGATCAATGACTGTTGTCGGATACGGACTCGGATCGGTGCTCGGATGGGGAAAAATGGACAGCATTTTCCTCGGCTGTATGCTGGCAATCTCATCGACAATGATAATACTTAAGGCATATGAGGAACTTGATATAAAGTCGGAGCCGTTTGCACAGATAACGCTGGGTGCGCTTGTAATAGAAGATATTGTAGGCATTTTTATGCTGATAATACTTACCGCAGTATCGGCAAGCAAAGAAGTGTCGGGATTTGAGCTGGCGGGAGAAATAGGAGTACTGCTTCTCGTACTGATAATAATTTTATGTGTGGGGATATACATAGTTCCGACGCTGCTCAATAAAGTAAAAGATACCGTAAACGATGAGATACTTATGATAGCTTCAATCGGATTTTGTCTGTTGATGGTAGTTATAAGCATAAAAGCGGGATTTTCCGAAGCCTTAGGGGCGTTTCTTGCAGGTTCAATACTTGCAGGAACATCGTTCGGTGAACGAATAGAACATCTTGTAAAACCTTTAAAAGACCTTTTTGGCGCAATATTTTTTGTATCTGTCGGTATGCTTATAGAGCCGTCTATGCTTGTAAAATATGCGCTTCCTATATTGATAATTACAATAGTGACTATATTGGGTCAGATGACATTTTCTTTTATTGGTGCACTTGCGTCAGGACAGCCGTTTGATAGAGCGGTGAGAATAGGATTTTCTATGGTGCAGGTGGGTGAATTTTCTTTTATTATAGCATCACTCGGCACTTCGCTCGGTGTAACGGGAGATTTTCTGTATCCTATAATAGTATGCGTATCCGTGATTACAACATTTACAACTCCCATATTTATAAAGAACGGTGAGAAAGCCGCTAAAAAGCTTT
>JAAWDW010000057.1 GCA_022793975.1 Bacillota bacterium | reverse complement strand
TGTCCTTGAATATTCAAGGACAGGTATTTTTGTTTTTACGGCGATATACCTTTGGCAGAGAACACTTCAATTAAACATTTTATATTTTTAATTGAAAAGGAGAAAAGGAAAGATGAAAAAGGTAATGAAAAAATTATTGGCATCAGTTTTAATTGCAGTGCTTGCATTTTCGATGTTTGCTGCATGCGGCGGCGATACGGACGGAGACAAAGACGGAGAAAAGACAGTAAAAATCGGTTTAATTCAGCTTATGGAGCATCCTTCGCTTAACACTATACGTGAAAGCATTATTGAAGGACTTGCAGAGGACGGATATGTTGACGGTGAGAATATTGCTATAGATTATCAGAACGGGCAGAACGATATGAGCGTAATGAAGACAATCGTTCAGAAGTTTGTAGCGAACGAATGCGATATTATTATTGCGATAGCGACGCCTGCGGCTCAGGCAGCTCTCAGCGAGACTTCCGAAATTCCGATTATCTTCTCGGCTGTAACAGATCCGGTAGATGCCGGTCTTGTTGATTCGCTTGATGCTCCGGGGGCAAATGTTACTGGTACATCGGATGAGGTTTCCGCAGAAATGATTATGAATCTTGCAAAGCAGATTACACCTGAATTCAAGACTATCGGTGCGCTTTACAGCTCTGGTGAAGACAATTCGGCTTCGGTAATCGCAGGACTTAAAGAATATGCGGCGGCAAACAACCTTGAAGTTATCGAATCGGCAGTTACAAATACAAGTGAAGTAAAGCAGGCGGCACAGTATCTTGCTGACAAAGTAGATGTTGTTTATTCACCGATAGACAATACAGTGGCTTCAGCTATGGCGGCAGTAACAGAAGTGTTTAACGGCGCGGGAGTTCCGTTCTATGTAAGTGCCGATTCTATGGTGCAGGATGGCGGTCTTGCGACATACGGCATTGATTACACGGTACTTGGAAAAGAGACAGGACATATGGCAGCGCAGGTTATAGAAGGTCAGAATCCTGCTTCGATACCTGTAAAAAAGATGAGCGATATGAGCGTATATGTAAATACCGATACGGCAAAAGCGCTTAATATAGAAATTCCGTCTGATATACTCGAAAGCGCAACTGTATTTACAAACGCAGAGTAATGATAAAAAAAGACTTTTTATAAGAAAATCAATCAGACAGGAGATTTAAAAGATGATGACGGTTACGGCTCTTCTCGGGGCCATAGAACTTGGAATGATATACGCTGTGCTTGCGCTCGGCGTATTCCTTTCATTCAGAACTCTCAATATGCCGGACCTTACGGTAGATGGTTCTATTGTAACGGGTATGGCGGTATCTGCGATAATATGTACGAAAACAGGACATCCGATGTTTGCACTTGCAGGGGCATTTGTTGGCGGCGCTCTAGCGGGGCTTGTGACGGGAGTCCTGCATACAAAATTGAAAATACAGGCGATACTTGCAGGAATTTTGGTGATGCTTGCGTCTTATTCGATAAATCTGCGCATTATGGGGAAAACTCCGAACATTCCTCTTACAAAAAGTGAGACCATATATAAAGCGGCAGATGCCTTGATGCCGCCCAAATATGCAGGAATTGTCGTAGGATTAGCCGTACTCATAATTGTTATAACCGTACTTTATCTGTTTTTACAGACGAGACTGGGATTTGTATTCCGCGCAACCGGAGACAATGAAGATATGGTAAAGGCTTGCGGAGTTTCGTGTGATAGTATGAAGCTTATGGGTTTTGCACTTTCAAACGGTCTTGTGGGTCTTTCCGGCGGGATGCTGGCGCAGAATCAGGCGTTTGCGGATATCAACAGCGGTGTGGGAATGATGGTAATAGGTCTTGCGTCTGTAATACTTGGCGAAGTTGTATTCGGTACTAAGAGTCTTATGAGAAGGCTTGTGGCAGCATCGCTCGGAGCTGTGCTTTACAGGATAATTCTTTCACAGGCCCTGTATCTTGGCATGGAATCAACAGATATGAAATTAGTATCGGCGGCTATTGTAGCAGCAGCACTTGCACTTGGTGTGCTCGGAGAAAAGGGAGCTAAGCTCAGAGTAGGTAGACGGAAAAAAGTGTCATACAGCGGAAGCATAGGTGATGCTGACTGCACTGTAAATAGTGTGAAAACCAATCCCGGCCGGAATGAGAAAGGCACAGAGGAAGGCGGTGATTGTGAATGAGTTTGCTTGAAATAAATGGCATAACAAAAGTATTTGGAGAAGGCACAATAAATGAAAGAACAGCTCTTTCGTCTGTTGATCTTATGCTCTCTGCAGGCGATTTTGTAACTGTGATAGGAAATAACGGTGCCGGAAAGTCGACACTGCTCAATTGTATTGCCGGTGTTTATTCGGTGGATACGGGTACGATAACGCTTGACGGAAAGAATATAACAAAGATGCCGGAGCATAAGAGAGCCGAAAGTATCGGCAGAGTATTTCAGGATCCGCTTAAAGGAACGGCATTTGATATGACTATAGAACAGAATCTCGCAATAGCATATTACAAAAATAAAAAGCGCGGTTTGCAGCCGGGTATTTCGTCCAGAGACAGAAAGTTTTTCCGTGAACATCTTGCGATGTTGGAAATGGGTCTTGAAGATAAAATGACGCAAAAAGTCAAGCTGCTTTCGGGCGGACAGAGACAGGCATTGACACTGTTTATGGCAGTGATAGCTGAGCCTAAGCTTCTGCTCCTTGACGAGCATACGGCGGCGCTCGATCCGGCGGCGGCGGCAACGGTACTTTCGCTTACAGATAAATTTGCTTCGCGTGGTGATATGTGTACGCTGATGATTACACACAATATGAAAGATGCGCTTGCATACGGCAATAGGACTATACTTATGAAGAGCGGACGTATAATGATGGATATTTCGGGTGTTGAGCGCAAAGAAATGACCGTAGAGAAGCTCGTTGAAAAATTCAGTATCGAAAGTGACAGAATGTTGCTTTAAACAGGAATTAAACAAATAATAAACGATGCAGTTTGACTGTATTGTTTATTAATCTGCGAAATCGCATTGTGCATAATTATGAAGATATGAATTTAAATGCGGTGATATAAAGATTAGTTTTACAATATTAATAATTATGTAAATTATATTTATAAGTGTAAAAAACCTCTCTCCGGAGAGGTTTTTCTGTTGCAAAGAGCAGCTGCAAGAGAGTATAATGAAGATGTATGCTTTTAAAATTACAGCATCACATTCGCATAAATCTCGCTCACTTGCGGCCTGGTTCACAGTTCGCTTTGCCTGCACTTATGCATTCAAACTGTATTTTTCAAAATGTATATAATTTTGTATTTGCATAAGAAATCTGTGGATAGTATGCAAATAATATATAAATAATATGAAGAAAGATAAACAGGAAAGGAAGTGAAAGCCGTGGAACCTTTACCCGGAAACATACGACGATATTTTAAATGCAGATATAATAATATTCTATTCCCGGCTTTTGCCGTTATGCTTTTGTGCGGAAATGTCTGATCTAAACGAGGAGCTTGAATAAGCGCAGAAGATCTTAATCATAAAAAATGCTGCGGCCGGGAAAATCAAGAGAAAGAGAGGTACCGGCCAGTGGAAAACGAAAAGATATTTGAAGAGACATTTGATGAAACTCTGGACAGGGTTTTAT
>JAAWDW010000056.1 GCA_022793975.1 Bacillota bacterium | reverse complement strand
GAATTATAATTAAAGATAATATTTTGATATTACATAAATCTGTGTTTTCAAATCCTGATTTTTATTCTTTGCTGCATATTTCTAAAATTACAGTGAGATTAAAATCGTCCGTACTTATCATAAAATTCTTTCTTATACTCTAAAAATCTGTCATTTTCTATTGCGTCTCTGATTTTTCCCATCATATTTATGAGAAAATAAAGATTATGATTTGAAAGCAGCATTGATGAAAGCATTTCGTCGGCTTTAAACAAATGACGCAGATACGCGCGTGAATAGTTTCTGCATGTATAGCAGTCACATTCCGAATCGAGCGGCTCCCAGTCTCTCTCATACTTTGCATTCTTTATATTCACTCTACCGTGTGAAGTCATAGCCAGACCGTGGCGCGCAATTCTCGTCGGAAGTACGCAGTCGCACATATCTATGCCGCGTTCAACAGCTTCAAACAGATAATCCGGACTTCCAACTCCCATAAGGTATCGAGGCCTGTCAGCCGGCAGATAATCAACACAGTCATCCATAACATCGAGCATTACTTCCTTTGGCTCACCTACTGAAAGACCGCCGACAGCATATCCGGGCATGTCCATTTCTACAATCTGCATAGCGCTTTCATATCTCATATCTTTGTACATTCCGCCCTGCATAATGCCGAAAAGAGATTGATTTTCAATATTCTTATGATATTCCTTGCATCTTGCAAGCCATCTTGTTGTTCTTTCAAAAGAATCCTTTACATATTTTCTGTCAGCAGGATAAGGAGCACATTCGTCAAACGCCATCATTATGTCAGATCCGAGAGCATTCTGTATTTCCATAGATTTTTCCGGGGAAATCATATGCAACGATCCGTCTATATGTGAACGAAAGCGCACCCCTTCTTCTGTAATTTTGCGCAGTTTTCCAAGCGAAAACACTTGAAAACCGCCGCTATCCGTGAGAATAGCACCGTCCCAGTTCATAAATTTGTGAAGTCCGCCGGCCTCTTTCACAATATTATGTCCCGGTCTTAAATACAGATGATATGTATTTCCCAGTATTATTTTCGCACCCATTTCCGAAACTTGTTCGGGACGCATTGCTTTTACTGTACCCTGGGTACCTACAGGCATAAATACTGGTGTTTCAATATCACCGTGAGGCGTGTGAATACGTCCACGTCTGGCTTTTGTGCGCGAATCTGTTTTTATAAGTTCGTATGTCACTGCATTTTTTACAGACATCAATTTTCTCCTTTATTCCTGCTCTATATATCATTATTTATTATTCGTGATTTCAACTCCGAAGCACAAGCCTCTTAAAACTATTCTATGAACATCGCATCACCGTAGCTGAAAAAGCGGTATTTTTCTTGCACAGCCATATTATATATCCTCAGTATATCTTCGCGGTTGTAAAGCGCCGATATGAGCATAAGAAGCGTTGATTTCGGCAGGTGAAAATTAGTAATGAGGCTATCCACCATTTTGAATTTATAGCCCGGATATATGAAAATTCCCGTACTGTCTGCACCGGCTCTTACTTCATAGAGCCTGTTTTCTTCATTAAATACCGCCGCACTTTCGAGTGTTCGTGTAGAAGTTGTACCGACAGAAACAATACGTCCGCCGTTTTTTTTGGTTTCATTTATAATGCGTGCAGTTTCTTCATCAATATGATACTCCTCAAAGTGCATTTGATGCTCTTCAATATTTTCGCACTTTACCGGTCGGAATGTACCTATCCCTACATGAAGCGTTACATACGCGGTTTTTACACCTTTCTCTTCAGCTTTTTTAAGAAGCTCCGGCGTAAAATGAAGTCCTGCAGTCGGCGCGGCAACGGAACCTTCTTCACTCTCGCTTGCATAGACAGTCTGATACCTCTCTTTATCTTCGCTCGTACTTTCTCTATCTATGTACGGAGGAAGAGGTATTCGTCCGAGTTCATCAAGTCTTTCCGCAAAAAGTCCTTCGTACTTAAATTCCACAATACGAGTTCCTTCATCACCAAAATCGAGCACTTCTGCTTCAAACAATTTGTCATCCGCAAATGAAACAACATCTCCGGGTTTTATGCGCTTTCCAGGACGTACCATTGTTTCCCATTTGTCTCCGTCAATACGTTTAACCAGCAAAAATTCAATTTTTGCGCCGGTCTCCTTTTTAATACCGAAAAGCCTTGCCGGAATTACCTTGGAATTGTTAAGCACAAGGCAGTCGGAAGGCTTTAAATAATCTAAAATATCGTAAAAATGTTTATGCTCCGTTTCTCCGGTATCTCTGTGCACGACAAGAAGACGCGAAGCATCTCTTTTATCTGCAGGCTGTTGAGCTATCAGTTCTTCCGGAAGTTCATAATCAAAATCGTTAATGTTCAATTTGTTTTCTACCGCCTTTTAATATATTTTTTAAGCAGTTATATACCGGCATACTGCCGGTTAAACCGTTTTTTCTATTTAATTTCTATATCTGTATAGTAATGCTTCAGAATCTCATCAAATGCAAATCCTTGCTTTGCCATTTCTATAGCGCTGTCCTGCGGCATACCTATTCCATGTCCGTATCCGAGTCCTGTAAATGTTACCGGACTTTCAGTAACGTATTCAACACTCGTATCAATATTAGCTTTATTCTGCGTTCCGGATTTATCACTATCGCTATTACCTGTATTTTTGTTTGTATTTGCACTGTCTGCGGAATTCTGTGTATGTAAAACAGCATCTTTATTTGCCGCATATGTATTTTTAAGCTCACTGTTTGTAATTTTTCCGTCAGCTCCCATCACAGAAACGGAATTTTTTGACGAAAAAGAATTCATTATTCCTCCCGATCCGATGACATTCACCGATGAAAGATTGAGTTTTACAGTGCCTGATGATGCAGAAGGAATGCTTATACTATTGTTATTCTCAGCATTATCAACAGAATTGCCTGTACTATATCCTGAAAATGAAAAATGTGTAGACTTTATAACACTTGCTCCAAATAAATTTCTTATCTTTTCTTTGGAAATACTCACGTTTCCGGAAGTTCCGATAAATTTCAGAGTATCTACAGCACCTGATTTATTTCTGGAAACAATTTCGATACGTGTAATATCGCCGATGCTGTTTCCCGCACTTCCAAGCTTGGACTTAATTTCATCGAAGGAAAGCGTTACGCTCCATTTATATTC
>JAAWDW010000055.1 GCA_022793975.1 Bacillota bacterium | reverse complement strand
TGCCCGAATCTGAATCCCTGAGATCAAGTTCATACCTTATGCTTGCAAGATAATTAAAAAATTCATTCACAGCATATGCACTTACGGTATCCGGATTTGCCTGCGCAAGCTCCGAATATACATTCATTGCATCATCATCAAACATATGAGTTTCACTGTCAAACAGAAGTCTGTCCGGTGAGCCTATGAGCATATAGTTGATATAGTATTTATATCTCCACACTATTTCCGTCTTTATATATTCGTATTCCGCGCTAGTAAGCGTTTCTTTGTGATTGTTTACGGTCTCTTCCACCGCCAGCGCTCTTTCCATAGCCTCACGCCAGAATGCCTCATTGTCGCCTTGCTCATTATTCGCAAAGTCCGGAAGCGGCTGTCTCAGCTCGTTAAGCTCTATTGCAAGTACATCATTCATCGTGTCGCTTAAATACACACCGTAATCATTTACAAGACTTTCGAACTTCTCTGTATCCTCTCCTATAACAAGCTGTGCTTTATCCATATAAAGATAAACCATATAATCTGCGTCTTCTTTTTCAAGCTTGCTCATATTGGAAGCCATATAGTCTTCAGCTTCGGCAAGTATTTCTTTGAGCGCCTGATCGGTTTCGGCCTCCTGCGATATTATATCTATGTAATCATTCATAATTTCTTTACTGTCCGTGCAGGCAGCAATTCCCAAGCACGCCAAAACAGCAATCAATACCGCAACCAGTTTCAATTTAAATTTCTTCATCCTGAAGCCCCCTTGCATCTGCGTATGAAAAGCAGCCTTATTAGCTGCTTTTCGTCTTACTTTTTGTTCAAAACCTTTTCTCTCATAGCGACAAGTTCATCCAGCGGAAGCTGCCCCGGAGACATCGAATCTCTGCCGTGGCAGTATGAAAGGCATGAACCGAAAAATCTATCGGTTCTTCTCGTTTCTGTTCCCGCCTCACCCATTGCTATCAATATAAACGGTGACGTTGTATTCTCATAATCGAGAAGCATCTTTCCTGCTTCAAGCACTCTTTCGGTGTCTTTATGATTCTGTGAAAGTACGGCAAGCTTTGCAATATCCGCTCTTCCATGTATCATATCTATTATATCGACCATTTCAACCGCGTTCGGAGTACCTCCGTAAATATGCTGTGAGCCTATCGACACCACACCCTTTTCTTTGGCATGTTCAATCGCTGAAGTATAATTTTGTCTTCCCGAATAATATTCTATATCAATAATATCAATGAGACCGCTGTCTACGGCTCTGTTTATAAGCGAGAAATAATAATCTCTGTCAAACGACTTGTTGCCGCCTTCATCAGCTGTTCTGACAACAAACATCAGAACTTTGTCATCGCCTATAATTTCTCTGATCTTAGGCAGAAGTGCAAAAACCGCTTCCTCATCATGCGCATCTTCATAAAAATCCACGCGCCATTCTATGATATCGCAAGGCTGATCTTTTACATACGACATTTCATTCAGTATATCTTCTGCACCGGCTCCTGTTACAGGATAGCAGATTTTTACTATACCGTCGCCGAGTTTTACTCCCTTAATATCGATTACCTTAAATTCTTTCATATATCATACACCTCCTAAATCATAGTCGGAATTTAACTTTACATTTTAGTATATCACAAAACATCATATTGGTAAACAAAAATAAATTCCAAAAATTGTGATTTGCTTTTAAAGACTACAAAATATAAATAAGTATGAGAAGTATAAAAAAACGCAAGCACTTTTACTGCTTACGTTTGATAATAAATATAACAGATTATAAAATATTACTTTTTTTCAAGTTTTCTTGAATAATTTTCAACCTTATTGCTAAAAAAAATATTGTCGAGCTTAACATTAAATAATTTTGCTATTGCCTCTGCCGAAGAAATCTTTACATTCCCGAAATCCTGCTCCCAAGCATTATATGTCTGAAGAGATATTCCAAGTTTCTTTGCTGTTTCTTCCTGCGTCCAATCCATTTTTGCTCTAAGTTCCTTTAAAGTACTCTTTTCAGGCATATCTGCTTCCTCCTACTATTTATAATAATACTTGATTTGTTTTCAAGTGTCAACAATATCTTTAAAAAAAACTATGTTTATTTTTTAGTAATTTTTATATTATTCTTGATATTATTTCAAGTTTGCATATAATATAATTAGGAGACAAAGGAGGAACACACATGAATTTTTCAAATAATCTGCGTTTTTTGCGAAAGTCACACGGATATTCGCAAGAATTCATAGCTGAAAAATTAGGCTATAAATCTTTTACTACTGTACAGAAATGGGAAAGCGGCGTTTCCGAACCTTCCGTGGAAAAACTGAAACAACTCGCAGACCTATTTGATGTAACAATGGACGAGCTTCTAAACACAGACTTTGAAGCAAATAAACTTCCGCGTGAAATCGGGAAAATGCTTGACGATAATGAAGAAGCCCTCTTGTCTATATGCCGCAGACTGCGCGAGCAGAATAAAGAAAAGGTTTTTGAATATGCAGCTCTTCTTCTAAGAGACGAGCACAACAGCTATGAATAAAACCGGTTTTCATAATGTCCTGTGTCTTTTGCTTGAAACTGAAATAAATGTAAACACTATGCGGCATTCTGCAAATTTTTAAAGATTTATACAGCAAAAGAGCCGATGCACAATTTGCATCGGCTCTTTTTTATAATGTAATGGTCAAAACCTAAACCAGCTCAAGGAATACTACCTCTGCTGCGTCACCTCTTCTCGGTCCCAGCTTGAGTATTCTCGTATATCCGCCGTTTCTGTCAGCGTACTTAGGTGCAATTACATCGAAAAGCTTTGCTACAACATCCTCGTCGTAAACATATGCCAGCACCTGTCTTCTTGCATGAAGATCTCCGCGCTTTGCAAGTGTGATTAACTTTTCTGCTTCTCTTCTTGCTTCCTTAGCTCTGCAATCTGTTGTCGAAATTCTCTCTTCTCTGAAAAGATCTGTTACAATATTTCTCAGCATTGCTTTTCTGTGAGCTGTGGGTCTTCCTAATTTTCTATAACCCGGCATATCTGTTCTCCCTTCTTCAAAGTGTCTATTCGTCACTCGGTCTTAATGAAAGGCCGAGTTCTTCCAGCTTATGTTTTACTTCATCCAGTGATTTCTTACCAAGATTTCGTACTTTCATCATATCCTCTTCGGAACGATGTGTAAGCTCTTCTACCGTATTTATCGCAGCTCTCTTGAGGCAGTTGAACGAACGAACCGAAAGTTCAAGCTCTTCAATAGTCATTTCCAGTGCTTTCTCTTTCTGGTCCTCTTCTTTCTCTACCATAATTTCCATACTTTCGGTGCTGTCCGTAAGGCCTATAAACAACGCAAGGTGCTCCTGCATTATCTTGGCTCCGATTGAAACGCCCTCATCAGGCGCGATAGAACCGTCTGTCCAGATTTCAAGTATAAGCTTATCATAATCGGTCACCTGACCTACTCTTGTATTCTCAACGGTAAAGTTTACTTTTCTTACCGGTGTGAATATCGAGTCTACAGGTATTATCGCAATCGGAGTGTTTTCATCCTTATTCTGTTCCGCAGAAACATATCCTCTTCCTCTTGCGAGATTGATTTCCATTACCAGCGCAGCATTCTCTTCCAGCGTTGCTATGTGCAGCTCCGGATTAAATATTTCCATATCGGCATCTCCGATAATATCGGCCGCCGTTACATCTTTCGGCTCGTACTTCAGCAAGCGACCCGGCATGGA
>JAAWDW010000054.1 GCA_022793975.1 Bacillota bacterium | reverse complement strand
GGTTTGAACCCGACAGGGCACGAGCGTATTGAAAAAGCGCAGTGCGCTTTTGAAACCTAAGCAAAAATTGTAGGTTTAAATTAAAAAAATTTTAAAAAAGAACAAAATTCCTATTATATCTTAAAATTATTTGAGCATAATAAAAATCGAGGAGGGATTAGAAAATGAAAAATAACAACTCAAACAATTCAAACGCAAAGAATAATAACCAGTCAAATCAGACTAACCAGTCGAATCAGTCAAACCAGAGCAACCAGTCGAATCAGTCAAACCAGAGCAACCAGTCGAATCAGTCAAACCAGACTAATCAGACTAACCAGTCAAATCAAAGCAATCAGTCAAATCAGTCAAACAGAAACTGCAACTAATTAAGACTAACTCTTGAAAGGCTTAAGGCCAAAAACAAAAAAACGACATTAAACTTTGCGCAAAAAGAGCAGGACTAATCTCTCGTTATATATAGAGCGGGAAAACCCGCTCTTTTTGTGTTTTTTATTGATGTTTATTTGCTATTATTTGTTTTTTATAGTATAATACGATTATCTGTAGAATCTTTTGGGAGTAAAAAAGGCATATGACTTTTTATGAATTTATAAAAACATTTTTTAATGTGACATTTACAGAAAACAGAGAAATATTTATCGGACTTGCCGTGATTTTTTTGTGCGCCTTTGCAGTGCTGCTGCTTGTAAGGCCTTTTAGATTGTGGTATTGGAAAATAAATAAGACAAGAAAAGAAATTACCGCTGAACTTGACAGATTAAGTAATTCGGTCAAGAATATAGAAATGATTATATCAGGCGAGGAAGCTGCAGATTTTGTGAAAGAACAAGAACCGGAACAGGAAAACAGTGAAGATTCCTGCGAAGATAACGAAATCGGTGAGGCTGAAGAGCCGTTTGAGAACGGAGAGACGATAAGTACATCTTTCGGTGAGAAAAGAAACAGAATATGCCTGCGCGGATATGACACGGACAAACAAGGCAGAATATATACAGAGGAAGAAATAACGAAATTGATAAAAGACTGACAGTAATAAAAGAGGAGGAAAGAAAGTGTATTGCAGCAAATGCGGAAAACATATAAGCGATAATGACAGATTTTGCAGCGGTTGCGGAAGCAAAATAGAGCAGCCGTCCGGCGAAGGGATGATTGCAGATTCCTCCTATGATACCGGAAATGCTGAAGACCGCGTGCCTTATACTCTTGACACGAGTGAATTTGTATGGGATGTACATGAATTTAGGAATGGACATAAAACTCCGGAGGAAGTGAAAGTAGATTGGCAGCAAGGAATTGTGACAGAACTCGGTGGAGAGCCACAGAATGAAGAAGAAGATTTAAAAAGCAGCAAAGCGGATGAAATAAAACTGGAAATTAAATCGGAATCGGAAGATATTAAGGTCGAATCCGAAAACACGGAAATTGATGCGATAAGAGAGCATTTGAAGACAGAGGAAGATAAAATTCGTGAAGTACGCGAAGCGGCGGAAAAACTGCACGAAGCAGAAATGCGCAAAAAAACACAAGAGTATCATTTTAAGTTTGTTCCGGCAGCGGAAGATGAGTATGAACATATACATCAGCCGGAGGCGTCTGAAGAAGATGAGATCTTTGAGCGCGTAACGCTTGATGACATATCAAGCGATGCAGAAATAGGAAGAAGTATGCAGAACAGCGCAATGAAGCGCGATACGGCGAGACTTGATAAGTTCTATACGTTCAATAAAAAGAATGAAGAATTTCAGAAGCTGCTTGATAAAGAGTATGAAAGAATAAGTTCGGGCAAAGGCGGAGAAACGGAATTAAGCCCTGTGCTTGATATGGATATAAAGGAAGAAAAAAGCCGGGAATCTGAAGTTTTTGATCCTGTGGCGCACCTTAAAGAGGCGGAAGCGGCAAGAAAAGCGGCACTTGCGGAAAATTATGATTATATAGATTCAGCTTCGCACGATGTTTACAGCGAAGAAATGAGGAGATTTGATACGACAGAACTTGAAAAGGATCTTTATGAATCTTCTCAGTCTTACAGCGCGAATCAAGAGCCGGGAACACATGGTGAAAAGGAAAACAGCAAATTTTCATCTGTTATGCTTGATGAAATTTTTGGAATCAAAGATGATGGAGCTGAACATAAGCGTACGGAAGTAGAAATAAAAGAGTCTTATATAGGAGAGCCGGTGCAGAATGAGAATGAAACCGGCAAAGACGCACAGAATTTCTATGAAGAAGATATTCGCGAAAGAAATATGTCGCTTACAATGGAGCTTGACAAGCTTTTCAGCGGTATGGAAGAGCCGCTTGATCATAAAAAGGAAAAGAAAGAGAAAAAGAGAGCCAAAAAATCGGACAACCCGTTTGAGCAGGAGCTTACTGCAGATAATACGGATAATTATGGTGATAGTGATGAGGAAAAGAGACCGATTGCAGGCAGAGTGCTTCTTATAATAATTATAGCTATACTTGCTTTGGAGCTTACCGTTCTTGGCATTAAATATTTTGCTCCCGACAGCAAAGCGGCACTTTTTATAAACGATAAAATATCGGATGCCGTAACATTTTTTTCAGAATTAGGGAGGTCTGAGGCAGCGGAAAACGATGATGCGGATGCGGACGGTGAAAACAGCGGAGTGCAGCCAAATGAAGAAGAAAACAATGAGGCGCAGACAGTTAGTATAAACACGATAATAGAAGAGCAGAGGAATTTATATAATAAAAATATCGAAATGATAATATCCGATCCCGATATTAAATATATTCCTCAGGTAAAATACGGCTCGGATAAAGTTCATAAGACGCAGCCGCTTACAAATAATATCATTCATACCGATGATAACGGCAAGGTATATTACGCAGATAAAGAAGCGGTGGGAACGCTTATAGCTTTTGATTCGGGCTGGATTGATTATGTAAACAGCAAAGACAAATCAATATTTAATGTTATCAAAAAAGACAGCAATGCATATAAAAACTGCAAGGCATTCAGCCAAAATGTAAAAAAAACTTTCAAAACGCTTAAGATCGGTGAGATCAGACAGGATGAAAAAGGATATTACATATGGGCACGCGAAACTATTGAAACAAAAAACGGAAGTAAAACTACAAGCGATGACTTTAATTGGGTGTACTATATGGAGCCTGAAAATGAAAAATTGCTTATTGTAGATTACTATAAATTTTAAAGGGGAGAACCCAAAGGAGGCATTTCATTGGAAAGAAAGAAAAGCACGAAAGCAAAATGGATCATTGTAGTTGTACTGATGATCATTTTGATTTTCCTCGCACTCATCGGATTTATTACAGATTATTTGTGGTTTAAAGAACTCTCTTATGTGAGTGTGTTCTTTACGCAGCTTTTGGCACAGCTAAAGCTCGGAATACCTACATTTATTATAATGGCGGTACTGCTGATGCTTTATATGAAGGTGCTCAAGAAAGGGTATTATAACAAGGTTGAATCCGATGAAGTACCCGATGAAAGAAAGCTTAAACTGACAGAATGGCTTATTGCCATAGTAGGCGCAGGTTTTGTAGCGGCGGCGGTAATGACAAATCTTTGGTGGCAGGCGCTGCAGTTTTTCAATAGTACGGATTTTAACATAACAGATCCGCTCTTTGGATATGATGTTTCATTCTACATCTTTAAACTTGATTTTGTACAGAGATTAAATGAAATGATTATCGGCGCTATTATTATTTTCATAATAGCTACCGCAATTTATTATTCGGTACTGCTTGCGGCAAGAACTCCGAGAATATTTGAAGAAGTAAAAGAAAACGAAGGTTTTGCAGGTGAAGAGGAGACGAGATATTACGGACCTGAGAACAGAACGGGCAAAGATAGAGATTATCCGTTTGAAGGTCCGACAATGGGTGAAACTCTTCGCGAAGCTATGGACAGCATAAGAGGTCTGAGAGGCGGTATTAACCGTGCCGGAAGATCCAAGAAAAAGTTTGATGACAGAAATATAAAGCAGTTTATAGGAATTGCTAAAACTCAGATTGTTATAATTGGGGTGCTGTTTTTCCTTATGCTGGCGGTTAAATTTTTCCTCCAGCAGTACGATCTTCTCTATTCGGGAACGGGAGTACTTTACGGAGCAGGGTATACAGATGTAAACATTACGATCTGGGTATACAGAGCACTGGCAGTTCTTTCGGTAATAGGCGCGGTATTCTTTGTCATAGGAGTAAATAAGAAAAAGCTTAAAACCGTACTTTCAGTACCGCTCATTATGGTAATTGTGGGACTTGTAGGAAGCGGAGCTGCGGTACTTGTACAGAACTTTGTTGTATCGCCTGACGAAATAAACAAGGAAAGCACATATCTTGAAAGAAACATTGCTTTTACGCAGTCGGCATACGATCTGGACAATGTAGACACTAAGGAATTTTCGGCATCAAGCACTCTTACACTTGCCGATATTGAAAACAATGCGGAAACAATAAACAATATCAGAATCAACGATTATGAACCTACGGAAAGATTCTACAATCAGACTCAGGCGATAAGGCAGTACTATACATTTACAGATGCCGATGTTGACCGATATATGATAAACGGCGAATATACACAGGTATTCCTTTCGGCAAGAGAAATTGATGAAACAAAGATATCACAGGAATGGCTGAATAAACATCTTAAGTATACTCACGGATACGGTATAACGCTTTCGCGTGTAGATAAGGTAACAACATCCGGTCAGCCGGATATGCTTATAGACAGTATTCCGCCGGTATCGCAAATAGAAGAGATCAGCATTGACAGACCGGAGATATATTTCGGAGAACTTACAAACAATTATATTTTGGTAAAGACCGACGAAGAAGAATTTGACTATCCTGACGGTAGCAGCAACACTTATACTTTGTATGAGGGCGATGCGGGAATAGAGATGAATATGCTCAACAGGCTGATGTTCTCTATAAGAGAAAGAACTATGAAGCTGCTGGTATCGACAAATATAAACAGCGATTCGAGAATCGTTATCAACAGAAATATAAAAAACAGGGTGCAGCAGATAATGCCGTTCCTTTCATACGATTCCGATCCGTATATTGTAACGGCGGACGGCAAGCTTTACTGGATTATGGATGCTTATACGATGAGCGATAATTATCCGTATTCGGAGCCGTTCAGTGAGATGTCAAAAGTTAATTATATCAGAAATTCCGTAAAAGTTGTTATAGACGCATATAACGGTACTACAAATTACTATCTTGTTGATGATAAAGATCCTATCGCAAACACGATGAAGAAAATATATCCGGATCTCTTCAAGAGTGCGGAAGAAATGCCTGAATCGCTCAGAGCACATTTAAGATATCCTAATATGCTCTTCCAGATACAGGCGGACATATATGCGCGCTACCATATGGAAGATGTAAATGTATTCTATCAGGGTGAAGACCTTTGGGATATAGCGGATGAAATTTACGGACTCGAAGAAAAGAAGATGACTCCGAACTATTATATTATGAAGCTTCCGGGCGAAACAAAGGAAGAGTTTGTCAATACAATTCCTTATACGCCGAGAGATAAGGATATATGATGTCGCTTCTTGTTGCACGTAATGACGGAGAGCATTACGGAGAGCTGGTACTCTATCAGCTGCCTAAGAGCAAGATCACTTACGGACCTATGCAGATAGAAGCGCAGATAGACCAGAATACTGAGATTTCCAAGGAATTCTCACTCTGGAATTCATCAGGCTCCACATACACAAGAGGAAATATGTTCGTAATTCCTATTGAAGATTCACTCATATATGTAGAACCTGTATATATTGAAGCATCGAATTCGGCAATCCCTGAAGTAAAGCGTGTTATTGTGGCATATAACGATAAAATTGCTTATGAGCCTACTCTTGCTGAAGCGCTGGCATCGCTTTTCGGAAAGAGCGATAATCAGCAGCAGGGACCAGGAGTTACTCCGGGAACGACTGATGAGCCGCATGAACTGACGCAGGCAGAACTTATAAATCTGGCAAATGAGGCGTTCGATAATGCACAGGCTGCAATGCAGAACGGAAATTGGGCAAAGTACGGAGAATATCTCACTCAGCTTGAGACATATCTCAATATGCTCGCACAATAATCAGAGATTTTTAATGAAAAGAGGAATAAAGAATGCTTGATTTTGATTTTGACAGGATGCTTTTCAATATTCCGGCCAATGAACATCAGCCGGAAAAAATTACTGAAATTTTAAAAAAACACCCGGAAGTCAAGTTTGTATCTTTGGTAGGGATTGATATAGGCGGACACGATACTGATGAAAAGATTCCCGTAGAGTTATTTCTCGGAGACATTGAAAAAATGCTGAAACACGGAGTGCAAACCGACGGAAGTTCGGTAGTGCTCCCGAAAATAGCGGATTTAAACAATGCCAAAGTTGATATAATACCGGACTTAAGCGTAAATTGGTATGTAGACTATAATTATAATCATGCAGATAAGAATACGGAGCTCCCTGTAGGGACGCTCCGGATTCCTGCTTTTCTGGTACATAACGATACGGATGAAGTGGGCTCACGTGTGATACTGCGTGATGCAGTGAAGAATTTTAAACGCGACCTGCTTGAAATTCTGAAAAATAATTCGTACATATTTGAATATCTGCCGATAGACAGCGCAGATGAAATCGCAGAACTTAGCCTTACATGTGCGACTGAACTTGAATTTTGGGTAAAGACACCGGATGATGAAGCCGACAGAGAACAGCTTTCGACGGCGCAGAGTCTTAAAGAACAGTATTGGAAGAGGACAATAGGCCCTGTAAGAACGGCGCTTGAAAAGTCGCTTTTGGTACTGCAACATTATGGTTTTGAAATGGAAATGGGGCATAAGGAAGTCGGCGGAGTAAAGGCAAAAATGGGGCATTCCGGAGACTATGACCACATTATGGAGCAGCTTGAAATAGACTGGAAATATGCAGAAGCATTGCAGGCGGCGGATAATGAAAATATGGTAAAATATATAGTTAAAGATGTATTCCGTGCGCATGGACTCGATGTAACATTTATGGCAAAGCCAATGATAGGTATCGCCGGGAGCGGGGAACATACGCATCTTGGAGTTGCCGCAAAACTCAAGGACGGCAGAAGAATAAATCTTTTCTCCGGCAAAGACGATGAATTTATGGGTCCGGTTGGCTTTGGAGCGCTGCTCGGTATACTTAAGAATTATGAGGTTATCAATCCGTTTGTAAGTGCGTCAAATGACAGTCTTAACAGGCTTAAACCGGGCTATGAGGCTCCCGTATGTATCGTAACTTCGCTCGGACACACGGTGGAGAAGCCGTCAAGAAACAGGACGGTGCTCATAGGTCTGGTGAGAGAAATAGGCAATCCGCTTGCAACTCGTTTTGAGCTGCGAGCACCTAATCCGAAAAGCAACACATATCTCGTAATAGCCGCAAGTTATATGGCGATGCTGGACGGTATAAAAGCCTCACTTGAAGCAAAGAAAAGTTCGTCCGAGCTTCTGGCATCACTTTCAAAGAAGTGGGGAGAAGAGGATTTTTACCTTGAAAAAGACAGAGAATACAGGAGTGAGCGCGAAGTATTTGAAGAGTTTACGGAGGAAGAAAGAAATAAACTTTTCGGTACGGCTCCGGCAACTGTATGGGAGAATATTAACGCTTTTGATATATATCCTGAAAAGCTCAATGTGTTTAAGGCAGACGGTGTAATGAATGACCTGACGCTTGCTTCGTACAAAGAAGCCATAATATCACAGTGGGCGACAGAGCTTCACGACAGGATCATTCCTAACAGTATGGAGACTGTAAGACGCTGTATAAAGCTTCACGATGACGATGACTGCACAAATCTTGATATTTCAAGATGGCTGCAGATAGATATAAAGAGAAAAGCGATAGGAAAAGACAGTATAGGCGATAAATGTCTTTTAACCAAAATAAAAGAGGCATTAGATATGGGTGACTATGAAACGGCATCCGATTTGCAGATAGAAATGCAGACGGCTGTTGAAGAACTTGCAGAGCTTTATATAACCTACAGAAAAAATCTTTTTTAGAAATTAAGGAGATGATAAGATGTTAGATATTAAAAGAATAAGGGAAGATTACGAGGGCGTTAAAAAGTTCGTGGAATCGAGACTCAAAGGTGATTTCGGTATCGGCAGGGTTAAAGAGCTTGATGAGAAGAGGAGAGAGATACTAGCCGAGGTTGAAGCGCTTAAGAATAAGCAAAATCAGGATTCCAAGCTTATTCCGGCGATGAAAAAAGAAGGCAGAGATACTACTGAACTGATGACTGAAATGAAAGCGCTTTCCGACAAGATCAAGGTACTTGACGGAGAACTCAGTACCGTTGAAGATGAGCTGCAACAGGCAATTCTGTCAGTCCCGAATACTCCGTATAAAGATGTGCAGGTGGGTGAAGATGACAGCGCCAATGTTGAGCTTAGAAAGTGGGGGACACCGAGAGAATTTGATTTCGAAAATAAAGCGCACTGGGATGTGGGAACAGATCTTGATATTCTCGATTTTGAAAGAGCTGCAAAGATTTCGGGGGCAAGATTTACTGTGTATAAAGGGCTTGGAGCAAAACTTGAGCGTGCGGTAATAAACTTTATGCTTAATCTCCATACCACTGAGCACGGATTTACGGAAATACTGCCGCCTTTTATGGTAAACAGAGCAGCGATGACAGGTACGGGTCAGCTTCCGAAGTTTGAAGAGGATATGTTCTATGTGCCGCAGAAGGATTTCTTCTTGATCCCTACAGCAGAAGTGCCGGTAACGAATTTGAGAGCGCAGGAAATTATAGATGAAGCGGAGCTTCCTATTTATTATACAGCATATACGCCTTGTTTCCGTGCTGAAGCCGGATCTGCGGGAAGAGATACAAGGGGGCTCATAAGACAGCACCAATTTAACAAGGTTGAGATGGTTAAATTTGTTAAGCCGGAGACTTCGTATGACGAGCTGGAGACACTTACTGCGGCTGCAGAAAAGGTTCTACAGCTTATAGAAATTCCATACAGAGTTGTAAGGCTTTCGACGGGTGATCTCGGATTTTCGTCCGCGATGACATACGATATTGAAGTATGGATGCCAAGTTATGGAAGATATGTTGAAATTTCTTCGTGTAGTAATTTTGAAAGTTTCCAGGCACGCCGTGCCAATATTCGCTTCAGACCTGCAGAAAAAGGCAGCAAGCCTGAGTTTGTACACACGCTTAATGGGTCGGGACTGGCAGTCGGCAGAACGGTGGCGGCTATACTCGAAAACTATCAGCAGGCCGACGGAAGTGTAGTTGTGCCTGAAGTACTGAGACCTTTTATGGGTGTTGATGTGATTACAAAGAAATAGAAAAGCTGCTGAGCAGCTGCTTTATGAATGTGAAGAAGGGCTTTCGGCGGCTGCTGAAAGCCCTTTGGTGTATTTCCGGATATGCATATACCAGAAGCCGGAATTAGGAGACAGAATATGAAAATAACAGAAGTTAAAGAAAGGACTCCGCTTCTGATACAGAAACTGCTTGCAGTATGGGAGAGTGCTGTAAAAGCGACACATTTATTTTTATCAGATACTGAAATAAATGAAATTAAAGAATATGTGCCTGAAGCACTGAAAGAAGTAAAACATTTAATTGCTGTTAATGATGAAGACGAAAACCCTGTAGCATTTATGGGGATTAAGGAAAATAAACTTGAGATGCTTTTTGTTTCTGACGGAGAAAGGGGAAAAGGGATCGGTAAGGACCTCATCAAATACGCAATTGATAGATATTTTGTAAATGAAGTGGCAGTAAATGAACAAAACCCACTTGCAAAAGGGTTTTATGAGCATATGGGTTTTCAAGTCTATAAAAGGACTGATTATGATGAGCAGGGTAATCCGTATCCGATTTTATATATGAAATTATGGCAGTAAATC
>JAAWDW010000053.1 GCA_022793975.1 Bacillota bacterium | reverse complement strand
CTTTTTAAGCAGTTTTTTGCAAAAAATATAAAGTAGGGCACAGATGACCGTGAAACGAAGATTTGCAGGCAGCAAGTATGCTTTTAAGGAAAGAATATATTGTTAAAAAGAAGAAAATGTAGTAAAATAAGCGTATCAGCCGTCTCCCATTCGAGGCGGGAAGAAAGGAATGATAACATGACAGAGAAAAAGGGAACATATTACATTACGACCCCTATTTATTATCCGAGTTCAAACCTGCATATAGGACATACCTACTGCACGGTAATGGCGGATGCGATGGCACGTTTCAAAAGACTGTCGGGATATGATGTGCATTTCCTTACGGGAACAGACGAGCATGGTCAGAAGATACAAACTATCGCGCAGGAAGCGGGAATGTCTCCGCAGGAATACGTTGACAATGTTGTCGATGGTATTAAGAAACTGTGGAAGACGATGGAAATTTCCAATGATGATTTTATAAGAACGACAGAGCCGAGACATATAGAGCGCGTACAGAAGATGTTTATGCGTATGTATGAGAAAGGTGATATATATAAAGGCGAATACGAAGGGCTTTACTGCACTCCGTGTGAATCGTTCTGGACGGAGAGCCAGCTTGTAAACGGATGCTGCCCTGATTGCGGAAGACCGGTACAGGCAGCAAAGGAAGAGGCGTATTTCTTTAAGCTTTCAAAATATGCGCCGGCGCTTCTTGAATTATTTGAGAAGAATCCTGATTTTTTGCAGCCCGATACGAGAAGAAACGAGATGGTTGCGTTTATCAATCAAGGACTTGAAGACCTCTGTATTTCGCGTTCGACATTCGACTGGGGCATTCCTGTACCTATCGATGAGAAACATGTAATTTATGTATGGCTTGATGCGCTCACAAACTATATCACGGCCCTCGGTTGGCCCGATGATGATGAGATGTACAAGAAATACTGGCCGGCTGATGTTCATCTTGTGGGCAAGGAAATCGTGCGTTTTCACAGCATCATATGGCCGGCAATGCTGATGTCTGCGGAGCTTCCGCTGCCTAAGCAGGTGCGTGGACACGGCTGGCTGCTTATAGACGGCGGCAAGATGAGCAAGTCTAAGGGGAATATTGTAGACCCTGTAAAACTTATAGACAGATACGGAATCGATGCGCTTAAGTACTTTTTGCTTCGCGAATATACATTCGGACAAGACGGTATTTTCACAAATGAAGTAATGCTGAAGCGTATGAATTACGATCTTGCAAATGATCTCGGAAACCTCGTTTCGAGAACAGTATCTATGATAGAAAAGTACTGCGGCGGTATTGTGCCGGGAGCAGGTGCGGAAGACGCAGAAGGTACGGATGCCGATCTCAAGAATCTTGCTGTATCGGCGGCGGCAAAAGTTGAAGAGCAGATGGATAAGTTTATGTTCAATATGGCTCTTGAAGAAATATGGATACTTGTGAGAAGGGCCAATAAATATGTAGATGAAAATACACCATGGCTGCTTGCCAAAGACGAGGCGAATAAGGAAAGGCTCGACACTGTAATGCACAATCTTGCAGAAGCACTGAGAATCGTTTCCATACTCATCTACCCGTTTATGCATACGACTTCCAAAGAAATAAGAAAACAGCTTGGAATATGGTATGCTGATGTTGTATGGGAAGACGCATTTGTGTTTGATATGCTTGAAGGCGATCAGGTGAAGAAAGGCGAGCCTATCTTCCCAAGACTTGATATAGAGAAAGAACTCAAAGAACTCGAAGAAATGAACAAGCCGGCGGAAGAGCCGAGTATCCCACTTAAACTCAAGCCGGAAATTGAATATGACGTATTTGATAAGATTGACTTTCGTGTAGGAACGGTACTTAAGTGTGAGAAACATCCTAAGGCTGACAAACTGCTCGTATTTCAGATAAAAATGGGAACAGAGAGACGCCAGATAGTTTCTGGTGTTGCCGACAGCTATAGACCTGAGGAACTTATCGGCAAGAAGGTTGTCGTGGTTGCCAATCTGAAGCCGAGAATGCTGCGCGGCGTGGAATCAAACGGTATGCTGATGTTTGCGGACAATGTCGTGGACGGCAAGGAGCGTTTTGAATATATTACGACAGTAGCGGATGACGGAAATCCTGTAACGTAATCACGGGCAGGATACAGATATGGAAGCATCATGTAGTTGCGGTGCTGTTTTATAAAAATTATTGACAGAATGATGAAAAAGCCCGGCGCCTGGATATGAGACGCTGGGCTTTTGCGAATAAAATTTTGATGCGGCTGCAAGCCGGAGAGAAGGGGTGAAAATATGCTGTATGATTCTCATGCACATTTAAATAATGAAGGATTTACGGAAGAAGAGCGTGCTGAATTTATTGCACTTGCGGACACAGCGGTGAAAAACGGAGTGCTTTCATATGTAAACGATGTCGGATTTGATCTTGCGTCTTCAAAAATGGCGGTGGACCACGCAAATGCTTATCCGTGGTGCTATGCCGTTGTCGGCTGTCATCCACACGATGCGGACAACTTTGATGAAGTTCAGTTTGAAATGATAAAAGCGCTTGCACGAAAAGATAGAGTACAGGCCATAGGTGAAATCGGACTTGATTTTCATTATGATAATTCAGATCGAGAGGCGCAGAGATACTGGTTTAGAAGGCAGATACAATTGGCAGTTGAACTAAAGATGCCGATTGTCATACACAGCAGAGATGCTGATAATGAGTGCCTGCAGATACTGAAAGAGGAAGGTGCTTTTTCGGACGCACGCTGCGCGTGTTTTCCGACACGTCCCGCAGCAGGTGCGCATTGCGTTCCCGATGCGCGTGTTTTGCTTCACTGCTTTTCCGGCAGTGCCGAACTCGGAAAACAGTATGTGAAACTCGGTGCGTGGCTGTCGCTTGCAGGCCCCTTGACATATAAGAATAATCGCAAAGGCGTGGAAGTTGCGGAGACAATTCCTATCGAATATCTGCTTGTGGAAACAGATTCTCCTTATTTGACTCCGGAACCGCACAGAGGAAAGAAAAACCGGCCGGAATTCGTGCAGTTTACTGCGCGCAGGCTTGCTGATATAAAGAAAATGAGCTATGAAGAAACTGCGCGCATAACACTTGAAAACGCAATGCGCTTTTTCAGCATAGAAAAATAACAATTTTATATTTTTTAGAATACATTCTTAATCGGCATTGTCGGAAAAAGGCGAAACTTTACAGACATATACAGCGCAATGTGACATTTTATGACAAAGATTTTTAGTAAAATTAACCTGTAATTACCTTGAACATAAGAAAAGGAGGCACAGGGAAAATGAGTGCTGTAAATGATCGGGAAGCAATAAGTGAGGTATCTGGAATAAGAGGAAAAATAGGAGCGGAAGATGCGAGAGGTGTCGCATTTGCGTGTTTTCTGACTGTGCTGTCGTTTTCGATGGGAAGAGTGGAAATGGCACATGCTTTTTTCCCCTGCGGCATTGCGCTTATGTCGGCGGCGCTTAAGAGAAGCAGTATCAATATATATCTTCTTATACCTACTCTTGCCGGTATGCTTACACTTTGGCATAGCGGTACATACATATGGGGAGATGTGATCGCAGTTATTGCCTGCAGTGCGGTATTTTTAAT
>JAAWDW010000052.1 GCA_022793975.1 Bacillota bacterium | reverse complement strand
TGAGGACGGATGGGTAAGCGGTATCCGCTGTATTAGAATGGAACTTGGAGAGCCTGATGCTTCGGGAAGAAGAAGTCCGGTTGAAGTTGCGGGATCGGAATTTGATATCGAATGCGATACAGTAATTATGTCGCTCGGTACATCGCCTAATCCGCTCATTTCATCGACTACAAAGGGTCTTGAAATTGACAGAAGAAAGTGTATAGTAGCATCGGAAGATGTAGGAGCAACCTCAAAGCCGGGCGTATTTGCGGGTGGAGATGCTGTAACAGGTGCGGCAACTGTAATTCTGGCAATGGGAGCAGGCAAAGACGCGGCACGCGGCATTCATGAATATTTAAGCAAAAAATAGGTTTTATACACGGAAAAGGTGCATAAACAGCGATAAATATGCAAGTGACGGTATAAACCGTTAAAACAATGACAATATGCGGGCGCAGAATCGTGAAGATTTTGCGCCCGCTTTTTTCTAACTTTTCTGAAAATAAAGTTTTTATAAAAAATTTTAAAAAAGGGGTTGCATATTATATCTAAATGGTGTATATTTATTATCATCGTTGATAAATTGTTATACAATAATATTCATAAAAATGCAAAATGAGAGAAGGAGAACAGAAAAATGAATAAGTTATTAAAAAAAGTATTGGTTTTAACTCTTATGGTCGCTATGGTGTTAACAGTGGCAGCCTGCGGCGGAGATGACGGCGGCAGCGATGTCGATGCGGAAGCGCCTACTTACAAGGCGGTAACGGAAGCTACATTCCCTCCGTTTGATACTGTTGACGAAGACGGCAATATTATCGGATTCGATATGGATCTTATGAATGCTATCGCGGAAGATCAGGGCTTTAAAGTAGAATATGTCGATATGGAATTCGATTCGCTTATTCCTGCGGTTGAAAACGGAGATGCCGATATGATTACGGCGGGAATGAATGCTATGGATCCCGCTCGTCAGGCAAAGGTTGATTTCTCAACAACATATTATGATTCAGCACTTGTAGTAGTTGTAAGCGCCGAAAACGATACGATAACCGGTATTGATGACCTTACTTCGGACATGAAGGTTACGGCTCAGATCGGTACGACGGGTGCCGATAAGACAGAGGAAATAGCAGGAAACGGTCAGATTGCGGAAGCTGTTATATTAAATCAATACAGTGACTGTATAATGCAGGTAATCAACGGTGATGCTGCTGCTTGTATAGTAGATAAGCCGGTGGCGGAAGCATATATCAAGAATCAGGGCGGAAAGATAAAGATCGTTGGAGACGAAATGGGTGCCGAGTCGTATGGATTTGCAGTACAGAAAGGCAACACAGAATTGCTCGATAAGATCAATGCGGGTCTTCAGAATATGATTGATAACGGTACTTATGATGAGCTTGTTGAAAAGTGGTTCAATTAATATAAGGCAAGATTGGATTTAGACTAAAATGGAAACATTAAAACTTTATTTAAAAGGAATAGAGGTAGCATTGCAAGGCGTCCCCATGACAGTGGGGGTCAGCCTTGTTGCTGTCTTGGTAGGTGTTGCGCTGGGACTTGTAATAGCACTTATGAGGATGTCAAAGCATAAGGTGCTTGCGGTGCCGGCGATGCTTTATATAGAAGTTGTAAGAGGAACGCCGATGCTCGTACAGGCACTTGTGCTTGCGTACGGATTGCCGCAGCTTTTGAGAACTGTAGGCATAAAATTTACCTGGCCGTATCTGCTTATACCTGCAGTCATAGTCTGCGGTTTAAACAGTGCTGCGTATGTTGCGGAAATAATAAGAAGCGGACTTCAGGCAGTGGACAAAGGACAGATGGAAGCCGCAAGATCTCTCGGAATGCCGCACGGTATGGCAATGAGGCTCATAATTATACCGCAGGCTTTTAAAATAGTGCTTCCCGCATTCGGAAACGAATTCGTGACACTTATAAAGGAAACATGCGTGCTTTCGTATGTAGGCGTGAGGGAAATACTGAGACGCGGTGCACTGTGGAATGCGGCGACATTTAATACGTTCCAGGCGTACATAGGTGTTGCGGTTGTGTATATGATGCTTACGATCCCGCTTTCGAAACTTATCGGACTTCTTGAGAAGAAGATGTCAACTGAAAATACATCAGCAAAGAGAAGAAGAAAAAGTAAAGTGAACGCAAGTGATACCGGTAATTCCGCAGACAGCGGATTTTCCGCTGCCGATGCACATAATGTGCAGGGAGAGGAGGCGTTCGTATGATAGAAGTAAAAGGTCTAAAAAAGAGCTTTGGGGGATTGGAAGTACTTAAGGGCATTACCGAAACGATAGAAGACGGTGAAGTAGTATGTGTTATAGGACCGTCAGGCTCCGGTAAGAGCACGTTTCTGAGATGTCTGAATATGCTCGAAGAACATACTGCGGGGGAAGTCGTGATTGACGGTGAAATACTGTCGGAAGCGAATGTAAACAGTGTGAGAAAAGAAATGGGAATGGTGTTCCAGAGCTTTAATTTGTTTCCTCATATGACGGTGCTTAGGAATATAACAACGGCGCCGGTAAAAGTGGGTGGCGTTTCCGAGAAAGAAGCGAGGGAAAAGGCAATGGAACTGCTTGCGCGAGTGGGACTTTCGGAAAAGGCGAATGCATATCCCGAAGAGCTTTCCGGCGGGCAGAAGCAGAGAGTTGCCATTGCAAGAGCACTGGCAATGAATCCGCGGTATATGCTGTTTGACGAGCCGACTTCAGCGCTCGATCCGGAAATGGTAGGAGAAGTGCTCGAAGTAATGAAAGGTCTTGCGCACAGCGGTATGACGCTTATTATAGTGACGCACGAGATGGGTTTTGCGAGTGAGGTGGCAGACAGAGTACTGTTTATGGATGGTGGCTGTATAGTCGAACAGGGCAGTCCTTCGGAGATCTTTGCCAATCCGCAGGAAGAACGTACAAAATCATTCCTCAGCAAGGTGCTTTGATATAGCGGTGCGATCGGATAAAATTATACTAAAATAGAAAAATGAAATAAAAAAGAAGATATTTTTGCCGGTACAATATTCATTTTTATGGGAATGAAAGACTGGAAAAGTATCTTTTTTGTTTATAAACGGGAGAAAAGATAATCGCTAAAAAATTTCATCTACATTATAGAATTAAAAAAGTGTGAATGGAATAAATTCGCAGGCTGTGATATAATTTAAATACAGATTGCTTTAAACAGTTAAAATTGATGTATTAAGGTGACGAAAATGAAGAAATGTGCAATTATAACGACATACATAGAAGGTAGTCTTGCAGAGCTGCTTCAGCATCCGGAGGATTATTTTGTGATATGTGCCGACGGCGGCTATGCGCGCGCGGCGGAAGCAGGTATAAAG
>JAAWDW010000051.1 GCA_022793975.1 Bacillota bacterium | reverse complement strand
TGAGAAAGCCGCTAAAAAGCTTTATCTTAAGATACCTAACAAACTCAGAATATTTCTTATGAATTACACATCAGATAAACAGGATGAGGTCGAAAAAGACAATGACTGGGTAAAATATATGAAAAAGTATTTTATAAAGCTACTTCTCGGAACAGCGATGCTTTTGGGAATTTATTTACTCAGTGTCAACTATGTGCATCCGTACCTAAGTGATCTGATGGTAAGTGCTGCGGCCGCTAATGCTTTTTCACTTATAGCAGGACTTATTTTGATGGCACCTGTAATAAATATGATATGCACAAAAAAGAGCATGCTGTTTAATAAAATATGGCTTAAAAGCAAAGCAAACATATTGCCGCTGCTTACATTGCGTGCAATTTCTGTAAGTGTATCGGCATTGTTTATAATAATGATGATGGAAAAGCTGCTCATGATACCGCTGATCGTGGAAGTTATAGTTGCAATAATTATTGTTCTTTTCTCGGTAAAGTCTGGACTTGTCAGAGGACGTTCGGCGCAGCTGCAGACAACATTTCTTGCTAATTTTAATCAGAAGATATTAAATAATGCAAAAGCAGCAAGCGGTGAAAAGGGTGCTATATGGGTAGATGAGATACTTTATGTATGCAGATTTAGACTGACAAAGGTATATAAACGAAAGACTATTAAAGATTTTGTGGCCAGCCGTGTATTCGGTGTGATGCTGATACAAATAGTGCACAAGGACGGCAGACTTGTACTGATTCCAAGAGCAAACGATAAAACCGAAGAAGGAGATATAATATATGCAATGGGCACACGTGAGCAGATAGATGCATATATGATGTTTCTTGAAAAAACGGATTATGCGGAGATTGAAAACAGTAGAGTAACTACACTTAAAGAATTTCTGGCTATTCAGAAGTCTCAGGGTATACTTCCGGATAATATGCTTCTGTGTGCGGCAATACCGATCGGCAAAGAAAGTGAATTTGCCAGAAAATCTATAGAGGACAGCGGATTTACAGAGAATTATGAAGGAATCATACTCGGAGTGGAACGAAATCTGCTTCCGGTGGCCAGTCCGAACAAAGATTTCGTAATTCTTGAAAATGATATAATGTGGACTCTGGGAGCACAGAATATGCTTGATGCAATAGTAAGAGCAGGCTTGCTTGAAGAGTAAAAACGCTGTATTTCAAATACATGCTAAAGGTATAAAAATATAATTCCATAAATTTACAAAAAACAGTTGCATTTTTGTTGCAACTGTTTTATTATATAATAAAATGGAAAATAAAGGTATATAATAAAATGAATTACAAATGTGATGTAAGAAAATTAAAAGGCGATATAACAATTGCGGTGAGAAATAGAATAAATGAATATGACGGTATGACCGATGATAAAACGGTGATGAATATTATAACCGAAATACTTCTTTCCGATAAAAGATCCGTGTGCTTTTCTCCGTCGGAACTCAGTGATATAGCAAGAAATATATTTTATGCAATAAGGTGTGATCTCGGAGTACTTACTCCTCTTATGGAAGAAAAGGAAATTACCGAAATAATGGTGAACGGTGCAAATGATATATATATCGAACGGTCGGGGCATATGGAGAAGAGTGGTCTAAGTTTTGACAGTACGGAAGAACTGGAAGATGTGATAAGAAGGATTGCCGCCGGAGTTCACAGGGAGATAAATGAAATGGTGCCTATACTTGATGCACGGCTCGAAAACGGAGACCGAATAAATGCCGTATATAAGAATGTAGCACTTGGAGGGCCGGTATTGTCCATAAGAAAGTTTCCTCAAACGGCACTTACTATGGAGAAACTAATTTCTCTGGGAAGTATAACAGAAGAAGCTGCCTTGTTTTTACAGAAAACAGTTGCGGCAGGATATAATTTTTTTATCAGTGGAGGCACGTCATCTGGAAAGACGACATTTTTAAATATACTTTCCGAATACATACCAAAAAAAGAAAGAATTGTTGTTATTGAGGATTCAGCAGAGCTGCAACTCCGCGGTGCAGAAAATATTGTGCGCCTTGAATGCAGAAATGCCAATACACACGGAAAAGGAGAAGTGAATATGGAATCTCTGATAAAAACAAGTCTGCGAATGCGTCCTGATCGCATTGTAGTAGGAGAGGTACGCGGCGGTGAATGTGCGGAAATGCTTCAGGCTATGAATACGGGTCATTCCGGAATGTCAACGGGACACGCCAATTCCATAGAAGGAATGCTGAGGAGACTGGAAGCCATGTATCTGCAAAAAGTTTCGTTTCCGATAGAGGCTATCAAGGAACAGATTGCCCAGGGAATAGATATAATAGTGCATCTTGGACGTATTTCCGGAAAAGGAAGAAAAGTGCTTGAAATAGCTGAAATAGGGGGTCTCAGTGAAAATAAATTTGTTATTAACAGTATTTTTAACTATGAATTTGATAAAGGACTTACAGCGACCGGCAACAGTATAGTGAAGACAGAAAAACTAAAATTTGCAGGTGTTGAGCTATGAAAATGATAGACTATGATATTTATGAATTATCGAAAAAAGAAAGCACACAATATTTAGTTTTGGCATCTATTCTGATTGCAACAATTTTATATCTTTTTTACAATACTTTGCTTGTCATATTTCCATCAGTGATTTGTGCCGGTTTTACGGAAAGGCTTTACGCAACATATAAGGCTGCCGGCCGCCGTGACATACTTATAACACAGTTTAGGGATTTTTTGTATTCGCTTTCAGCATCTGCAGACGCGGGAAGACATATGGAAGAATCATTTAAAGACGCACGTACAGATTTACTTCTTCTTTATGATGAAGAAAGTCCCATGATAAAAGAACTCGACAGTATGATAACCAGAAGCGAAGCTGCCAATGAAAGTGTAGAGCAAATGCTGCTCGATTTGGGAAAAAGAAGCGGGATACGAGATATAACGACATTTGCCGAAGTCTGCCGTATATGCGGAAGTACCGGCGGTGATATTGTAAAGGTTATAGGAATTACAAGTCAGATGCTGCTTGATAAACTTACGATAGTCAGAGATATAGAAAGTTATACGGCACAGAAAAAATTTGAGG
>JAAWDW010000050.1 GCA_022793975.1 Bacillota bacterium | reverse complement strand
TTTCAGAGACAAAACGGTATGTATGCGTACGGCATTCTTGATTTTTCAACAAGGGACAAGCTTGACGCGGCGGCATACAGTTATGCGATAGGCGCGGCAGCAACGGATCTGCAGCTTGAAAAAGCAATTGAACTTCTTGGCGGTGACAAATAGGACAGAATATTTATTGAGTTTTTAAATATTAATACAACCGATTCTGCGGGATTTTACAATTTTGTCGAAACGGTTGTATTTTTATTTGTGTGATTATGTGAAAAGAGCACTAAAAAATATTGATTTTCTATTCGTTTTTTGGTATAATTCATAAGTTGTTTTTTATAGTAAAGCCGTATTTAACGGCGGTGTCTTCCTGAAGAGAGGTGTATTTGAAATGAAGAAAATAGGTTTTGATGCGGAAAAGTATATTGAAGAGCAGTCTAAGTATATTCTGGAGAGGATAAATCACGGAAACAGCGAGAGACTGTACCTCGAATTCGGCGGCAAGCTCGTGCAGGACAAGCACGCAATGAGAGTGCTTCCGGGATTTGATGAAAATGCAAAAATTAAGCTGCTGCAGAAGCTTAAAGACGAAGCGGAAATTATCATATGCATCTATGCCGGAGATATTATGACAAGCAAGACAAGACAGGATTTCGGTATTACATACGATCTTGAAGTATTAAGACTTATTGATATGTTCAGAAAATACGACCTTTCGATAAACTCTGTAGTTGTGACAAGGTATGAGGATGCGCCGTCTGTAAATATGTTCATAAATAAACTGACGCGGCGCGGTATCAAGGTATATACGCACCATTATACAAAGGGTTATCCGACGGATGTCGATACAATAGTAAGTGAAGAAGGTTACGGTGCCAATCCATACATTGAAGTGACTAAGCCTCTGGTAGTCGTTACAGGACCGGGGGGCGGTTCGGGCAAGCTTGCGACCTGCCTTTCGCAGCTCTATCATGAATTTAGGCTCGGACGCAAGGTGCGCTATGCAAAATTTGAGACGTTTCCTATCTGGAGCATTCCGCTCAAGCATCCTGTTAATGTAGCGTATGAGGCAGCGACAGCGGATCTCAGAGACGTAAATATGATAGATTCATTCCATCTTGAAGCGTACGGCGAGACGGCTGTAAATTACAATCGAGACCTTGAAGTGTTCCCGGTAGTCAAGAGAATTATCGAGAAAATAACGGGAGAAGAATCCGAATACAAATCGCCTACCGATATGGGCGTAAACCGGGCGGGATTCGGTATTGTGGATGATGAGGCCTGCCGCGAAGCGGCAAAACAGGAGATAATCAGACGTTACATGATAGCGCAGGTTGATTATAAAAAGGGTAAAATAGAAGAGTCATCACTTGAAAGGACAAAACTCCTTATGGACGAGCAGGGACTTAGTATAACAGACAGAAATGTTGTGGAGCCTGCAAGAGAATATGCGGAAAAAAAGCGCAACTGTGATGACAGATATACGAATGTAGTAGTTATGGCACTGGAGCTTGCGGACGGTACTGTTATAACGGGAAGAAGCTCCAGAAGAATGGTGGCAGCGGCGGCAGCAATCTTAAATGCGATAAAAGTGCTTTCGGGACTTGCGGACGGTATTCACTTAATTTCGCCGAATGTGCTTAAGAGTATACAGACACTCAAAACGGATGTGCTTATGCACGAAAGGACAAGTCTAAACGCTGAAGAGGTGCTTTCGGCACTGACAATTTCGGCGGCTACAAATCCGTCGGCAGAAATGGCGGTGACGAAATTGCCGGAGCTGCGTGGCTGCAGAGCGCACTGCACAGCAATTCTTTCGGACAGAGACGAACAGACACTGCGTTCGCTGGGTATAGACGTTACCTGCGATCCTGAATATCTGACGACGAATTTGTATTATGCATAAGGGGAGTGTTGGATGCGGAAGAAGTTTGGCATCACAGTAAAAACAATGTTGATATACTGATGATTGTATACTTTTTAAAATCAGCAGAACATCTCGTGTAAATTTCGCTCACTTGCGGGCTGGTTTACATTTTGTTCAATATATAAGGATGTTATGAGATGCATTATTAAAAGGTATGAGATATTAAGAGTTTTAGAGAAAATAGTCAATTATGGTTTGAAAATCATAATTGACTATTTTTGTTTGCTGTATGCTGTAGATATAGGGGCTTTAAATATAATATGATTTTGTAGCTGTTATTAAAAACGGGAAAATATCTTTTTAAATAAATTTTTGAGGGTATGAAAGAGGAAAAATTTTTATAATTATATTACATTTAATGTAAAATATGAAAAATAATTCTTGACAGAAAAGGCTAAATGGAATAATATGTAAGAAGCGGATTGATATAATTTCTGCACTGTAGTCTTATAAATTTATAGAGTTGCATAATAAAAGGGCAATAAAGAGAGGTTAGCCGGTTTTAGCATTTTTATGGGGAGGATTAAAGGTGATCAAGAAAATTTGTAAAAGCAAAAGAAAAATATTTGGAAATACAACAAGGTTATTTGTATTTATACTTGTGGTATTGCTTGCCGCTTCAGCACTGGGTGGATGCGGCATCGCGGGTGCGTATGCGGAAAGTGGTAAAGACAGGCTGTTTATAGATGTTACAAACGAGCATTGGGCATACGGAGATATAGACATAATGATAAAGTCAGGTGCAGTAAGCGGGTATCCGGACGGAAGTTTCAGACCTTCGGAAAATGTTACTTATGGTGAATTTATAAAGATGATGTATACGGCTGTAAACGGAAGCGAATTATTTGATACGGGGCTGTCTGATGAACATTGGGCGGCGCCATATTATTATGCAGCGCTTGCAGAAGGATATTTTGACGACGGCGTCATAGAAACGGGACTACTGAATAAAACAATGACGAGAAAACATATGGCACATGCAACCGCAGAAACAATACGCACTGTTCAAAAAAATTATGTAAAAGAAGCAAATAAAGAGGTGCAATATATAGACTTTGCCGATGTACTTCCAACAGGAGAATATGCCTATGATATTGAAACAGCTTGTGCGGCCGGTATATTAAACGGTTATCCTGACGGCACTTTCGGAGGGAATAAGGTACTCACAAGGGCAGAGGCTGTATCCGTCATTTGCAGGCTTACTGAATATATAAACGTATGGAAGACAGAGAATACAGATACCGATAACGAAATAAATGAATACGTTTTAAAGAATTTAAATGCATCGGGCAGCGAAGATTCCGATGGGAAGAAAAGCGGTCAGAAAATTGTGCGCAGGGTAGAAAAAACGGACAGGATAATTCCTGTGGCATATGAAGTTATAGACACCAATTTTGATAAAAAGGGCATTATTAAAATTGAAGTTAACGGAAATGATATAGTAAAAATTTATTGTGCTGTCAAATATCCGTTTATTAAGATTATGAATAAAGACGGAAGTCTTATGAAAAGCATAGTTTCTCCAGAGGGAAATTTCTTTGAGGAAAACGGTATGTATATATATATTGCGGAGAATGAAGGACAGGAAATAATAGATGACAGCGGAAATTTGTATATGGTTTTTGATGATGAATCATACAAAGTTTACAGATTTAGCAGCAAAGATATAAAACAATGAAAATAAACAGGGGGGATAAAGGATTGATTAAAAGAATATTTGGCCAAGCCGAAAAAACGGAAAATGAGCACTGCTTTTTAACCGCGTTTGCTGTATTGGCAGCAGTGTTTTTAATTGCAATGATAATTGGCAATTCTTTAGGTGCGGTAATTACAGCAAGTGCGGCAGAAGGAGGAAACGAAAAAAAATCTGCGAAAAATGCCGGCGGCATAGAGACTGAAACAGTGACTGCAACCGAAACAAGAACAATCTCGTTACACGAAATAATAACCTATGATATATGGAAACACATAAACGGAGTTTGGCAGTTTGGAAAATCACCGGGATCAAACGTATCGGGAGCTTTTAC
>JAAWDW010000049.1 GCA_022793975.1 Bacillota bacterium | reverse complement strand
TTTTTCCAAACATAAAAGCGCCTGCATTATATGCAAGCGCTCATTTTTAAATTTTCTGCGGCTCAGCATCTCTGCTACTCCACAAATGCGTTATATATCACTCTTATCGCCTTTTCAAAGTCGCTGTTGATAACTCCTATGATAATATTGATTTCGGATGCGCCCTGGTCTATCATTCTGATATTTACACCGGCTTCCGCAAGTGAAGTGAAGAGCTTAGCAGAAGTTCCCTGCCTTGCCGACATTCCGTGACCTACTGTTGCAATAAGCGCCATTTCCTCAAATACTTCTATAGTATCCGGCGCCAACTTTCTTCTGATTTCATCGACTATATCATCAATTTTGCCTTCTATATCTTTCTTGCTTACAACAAGTGATATGTTATCTATTCCCGATGGAATATGTTCAACGCCCACATCGTAATCTTCAAGAATCGTCAAAAGCTTTCTGATAAAACCTTTTTCGGAAGCCATCATATTTTTATAAATGGCAATTACGTCAAAATCCTTTGTACCGGCAATACCCGTTATTACCTGATCTCCGTGATCAACGCCGTCAGTTATCATCGTCCCCGTATCTTCCGGAAGATTAGTGTTCCTTATATTGATAGGAATATTCGCCAGCCTTGCCGGATATATCGCATCCTCATGCAGTACAGATGCGCCCATATACGAAAGCTCACGCAGCTCTTTATATGAAATTCTTGAAATAGGCTTTGCATTTGACACAATTCTCGGATCTGCCATAAGAAATCCCGAAACATCTGTCCAGTTTTCATATACATCCGCATTTACAGCCCTTGCAACGAGCGCTCCCGTTATATCGGAGCCTCCCCTTGAGAATGTCTTTATTTTACCATCAGGCGTAGTGCCGTAAAACCCCGGAAGTACTGCGCTCTCGTGCTTTTTCAGCTCTTCCGCAAGCGCCTCATTCGTCTCCTCTGTGAGAAGCCTTCCCTTGGCATCAAATCTTATGAGTCCCTCCGTATCAACGAAATCATATCCGAGAAATGCCGCTATTACTCTTGCATTTAAGTATTCGCCGCGGCTGGCTATATAATCTGATGAAGCTCCGTTTTGGAGATTCTGTCTTATCTTTTCAAATTCAGGAAAGAGATCAACCGTTACGCCCAGATTTATGGCCATAGCCATATACCTGTCGCATATTACCTGGAATACCTGCTCGTACGGCAGGTTATTTTCTATGTGAGCTTTACATAAATAAAGCAAATCCGTTACTTTCACATCTCCGTCATAACGTTTGCCCGGAGCCGATACCACTATATATTTTCTTGCAGGGTCGGCAGTTATGATATTTTTCGTCTTAGTAAGCTGTATTCCGTCCGCAAGCGATGAGCCTCCGAATTTTGCTACCTTTAGTCCCATTTTGTTTCTACCTCGTTTCTTTGACTGCGGAGCCAAGTGCCCCTATTATATAATATTTTTCTCTGTAATATCTGTTACGCGAAAGCAGACCCCGCTTAAAACCGCAGCCTGTCCTTTTTATGCGCATATGTTACAGTATAATAAATTTTTGCGCATATATCAACATGTTTTTGTGATTTTCAACCACATTGTTTGCACTTTTTTGTTGTACCTCACAAATGGTGCTTACAGCTATTCGCCGAGATGAAAATCAAACATCGGATAAGCAAAACTGTCTGCATTGTACATAAGTATCACCAGATCGGGATCGTACTCTGCCGCGTACTCCGCAACATTTCTGTCAAACAGACGCATATCTATCGCACGTACTTCCTTTATACCAAGCGACAAAAAACTATAAACGGGAAGCGAAAATGAATCCTTTATTATAAGTATCTTTTTATCGCCTTGTGCCAGATGATTTATAAAATGCAGTTCTCTGTAATCTCCGTGATATACGGCATAGCGGTTCGTAGTCGGATCAGGATCTGTAATATATTCATTTTCAAGCACAGCTTCCGCAAACGTTCCGCTGAATTCTTTCGGCTCTTCACCCTCAATATGGCGCACTGTATAATCAGTAGCAAAATTCGGAGTAATGAGCGTAAAATCATCAATACCGCCGTATATTCTGCCCACGCGCCTTCCCATAGAGCCTATATATGAATTTTCATAAGTCTTGAAACTGAAATTTTCTTTAGTATAAAGACTTTCCGGTATCTGCATATCGTAATTTTCATTAAGGTAGTCTGCGATCAGTCCGGTCGCATAAAAAGCACCTTGGATTGACCAATGGTGGTCGGTATCGAAGAAAAGCTCGTTCTGAGTCATATCCGACTGCCAGAAATCATCGCGCAGATCGTACGTTTTTACCGATGCGGCATTAAGCGCTGCCACAAATTTATCTGCGTTATCATTTGCATGATCCTTAACATTTGCCGGAAGCTGTTTATCTCCGTTGTATCTTGCGGGCGGCACTTTGAAAGGCAACTGTATATAAAGAAAATCTATGTCCTTTGATATGAGATTATTTACGAGGTCATAAACCGCCCCGCACGAATCGTCTACATAACGCTCAACACCGGCAAAAGTTATCTGTCCGTATGTTGTCTTATAAAGAGAGCCATAATTATAGTCTGTTATCACGTTTTTGCCCATTGCACGCTGCGAAAGCCCGTAAAGCTCAATATATTTCTGCCTCTGAAATGCTCCTTCGTTCACTGCACTTTCGGCAGCACTTATCGCTCCCTTTATCCTTTCTAGATACGGGGCACCGGTAGGTACCGAAGCTCTGTAAGTATTTATAAAACTTGCTCCAACGGTCCTCGCATTAAGCGCTGTTCCTATAAACATACCGAATATTATTAAGAGGAAAAGCAACGCTGTTATCTTTTCTCTTGTATGATTTTCAAAGATTTTCTTAATTTTATTCATTTCTGCGCGCCTCCTCTCTAAAAGTTAAAGTATATAAACGGGTTGTATGCACCCTTGACAAGGTATGAAAGTGAAAAAAGCATTCCCGCCGCAAGACACACACTGTAAAGTGCTGCTATTAACGGATTTGTTTCACTTGTTTTTTCTGTCACAAGATCGCTGAGCTTTCTTGCAATCGGCGTTGAAAATACTATGCCGAATACAAAATACCATATGTTTTCTTTCATAAACACTGTGAAATTGGCGTCTGTAAGACCCAATGCTCCCGCGCCGAACATCTTTCCCACAAAACTGATTCCGTCCGCAATACTGTCTGCTCGAAAGAACACCCAACCAATAACAACAAGAAACATTGTATATACATACTTTATAGCTATAGGAATGTTTCGTTTCTCAAAGTCTGTAAGCTTTTCCAGTGAGATAAACACGAAGTACATAACGCCCCACGCTATAAATGTAAAATTCGCACCATGCCATACGCCCGTCATAAACCATACTACAAAGAGATTGAAAACAAGGCGCAGTTTACTTGCAACACGGCTTCCGCCGAGAGGGAAGTACACATAATCGCGGAACCAAGTACCGAGAGAAATGTGCCAGCGGCGCCAGAATTCCGACACTGATACAGATATATACGGATAATTAAAGTTTTCGGGAAAATGAAATCCGAACATTCCGCCGAGTCCGATAGCCATATCGGAATAACCCGAAAAATCAAAATATATCTGCAGAGTATAAGAAATCGCGCCCAACCAAGCAAAAGCAACAGAACAATTGTCTGCTGCCGAAAACGCAAAGCTCTGATCGGCAACCACCGCAAAATTATTTGCCAGCAGAACTTTCTTGGAAAGTCCGACAATAAAGCGACAGACACCATGTGCAAAATCATCCCACGACTCGCGACGTTCCATTATCTGATCCGATATTGTCTCATAGCGCACTATCGGTCCCGCTATAAGCTGAGGAAAAAATGCTATATATAGCCCTACATTGAGCAAATTTTTCTGCATCTCGCCTTTTTCCCGATATACGTCTATTACATAAGAAATAGCCTGGAATGTAAAAAATGATATACCTATCGGCAGAGCTATCTGCGGCACATTTATATCTGTTCCGGCAAGGGAATTTATGGTCTTAAGCGTAAACATAAGATATTTAAATACAAAAATAATCGAAATGTTGAATATTAGCATCACGGAAATAACTGTCCGTGATTTTACTTTGCTTGCGCGTACTTTATCAACCAGCATACCGAAAATCCAGTTGCCCAGTATTGAAAGCAGCATTATGAGCACAAACCACGGTTCGCCCCAAGCATAAAATCCAAGACTTGCAAGCAGCAGAAATACATTCTGCAGACTACGGTGCCGGCGCAGCGGCCCGTAATAAATTATAAGTACGCATGGCAGAAATACCGCCATAAATATAAGTGATGAAAAAAGCATTTAATATTCTCCTGTTTTATAAAGTCTTCTATGCTTATACAAACACACAAAATAAAATCCCGGTGCTATAAAACGCTGTTGAGTGAGCCCATACGGTAACCGCAGATGTCAAGCGCCGTGTATGCAAAACCGAAAGTACGCGCGCGCGCAGACAGGCCTTCACAGAAATCCCTGTCTGCTGTGAGCTGCTGCATCTCATCGGGCAGCAGCTCAAGCCGCACGACTTCACCGTGCAGGCGCGCGCGCACTTGCGTGTATCCTTTGTCTTTCAACATCTTTTCTATTTCATAAACCGCGCTCAACATTTCGTCCTTAATTTCCGTACCGTAAGGTATCCTCGATGCAAGACAGGCAAACGCAGGCTTGTCCCAAATATCAACACCCATTTTTTTCAGTTCTTCACGTATTTCCTGTTTCGTCAATTCTGCCTCCCGCAGCGGGCTCCTTACTCCAAGCTCCTCTGCGGCACGGTTTCCCGGCCTGTAATCATTTAAATCATCAAAATTGTTTCCGTCGCAAAACACAAATTTATCATCCGCTGCTATCCGCTCAGCATTTTTCATAAGCTCCGCAAACACCGCTTTCTTGCAGTGATAACATCTGTCGACCGGATTCTTTCTGAACTTTTCCGGCAATTCCACAAATACGCATATATGCCTTACGCCAAGCCTTGTCGCTTCTTTCTTCGCATATTCTGCCTCATCCGGCGCAAAATTTGCCGCCGCAGCTGTAACGGCAAGTACATTTTCACTTCCGAGCACCTCCTTGGCAAAACACAGCAAAAATGTACTGTCCACACCGCCTGAAAACGCTACTGCAACCCTGCCGCATTCAACAAGAATTCTTTTTAATTCAGCTATTTTATCCATAATCCCTCCTAAGCACAGAAACGCAGTTTAAAAAACATTTTAAACTATCTCTTCCCTTGCTTTTTCCGGCAGCTGAGCTGCAATAATCGCCGCAAACATCAGCACACACCCCAAAATCTCACGTCCCGACATCATCTCATTAAGTATTATTGCACCCGCAATTACTGAAAATACTGATTCAAGCGACATAATGAGCGACGCACTTGTCGGATCCGTGTGTTTTTGCGCTACCACCTGGAAAGTATAAGCTACACCCTGTGAAAACACTCCCGTATAGAGAAGCGGGAACCAGCAGCTGATTATTGCGCTTATGCTCGGTGATTCAAACAAAAACATCGGCACAAGAGAAATAAGTCCGCATACCAGAAACTGCATCTGTGACAATTTTACGCCATCCACTTTTGTCACAAAATAATCTATTACAAACAGATGTACGGCAAACCATATTGATGAAATAAAAAGAAGTATCTCACCGAATCCGATTCCGCCGAAACTCTCTCCTTTAGGTACGCAGAGAAGAAACAATCCGACTGCACTTACCACAACGCAACCCCAAATAACCGGTCGTATTTTTCTCTTTATAAAAACACCAAGTATTGGCACAAGCACTATGTAAATAGCTGTTATAAAGCCGGCCTTGCCTGCCGATGTCGTCTGTAGCGCCACCTGCTGTAAAGACCCGCCGATAAACAACACCGTTCCGCAGCAAAGTCCGCCGAGCAGCAGCCATTTTTTCTCGCTTCTGCCTGCTGCTGTTTGGCTGCCGTTTCCTGTTTCTGCACAATTGTCTGCAGTATGCTCCGGCTCCGCACTGCCGCTATTTTTCTTCTGCTTGTCCATCACAATTATAACCGGTGTCAGCACTGCCGCTCCTATAAGTGTTCTTATGCCGTTAAATGTAAACGGCTCCACATAGTCCATTCCGGACTTCTGTGCCACAAAAGCCGTACCCCATATAAGCGCCGTTATAAAAAGCATTATATTTGATCTTGTTTTTAAGCTCATATACTGTTCTCTCCAATGCTGTACATAAATAAATTAAATACTGTGATTTTCCCCTATTCCGTGCAATATCTGCCGAAACGCTAACTATATAATTATATAATCTTTGCTTCGTTTTGCCAAGTATCAACATATTTATATATGCGGAAAATTCACACACTGCACGCGCTATGAACATAACAAGTGGAAATTTTAATTGCGTTATGATAGAATATTTTAAACAAAGCCTGCGCATAAAACCAGAAGGAAGTATCCGCATACGGCAGAAAGGAGTATTAAGTTATGAAATCAACGATATATCTTATACGGCACAGTATTACATCAGGTAATATCGGCAATTGGTATTACGGTGCTCTTGATGTTCCTCTTGTGCCTGAAGGTGTGGAAAAGCTAAAAAAACTAAAAGAAGAAGGCATCTACCCTGACCCATCCGATGCCGACATCTATACTTCCGGTATGCTGCGCACCGAGCAAACGCTTGAGACTATATACGGAGATGTTCCTCACAAAGTTATAGAGGAATTAAGGGAATATAATTTCGGAATCTTCGAAGGAAAAACATATGAAGAACTCCTTGAAATCCCCGAATTCCCACCGTTTCACAATGATACGACAAACGATTACGTGATACCGGAAGGCGAAAGTCGCAATATGTTTGAAAAACGCGCCCTTCTCGGCTGGGATAAACTTCTCGGCTTTCACAGATTAAAAGAACTGTCACACAGGCACAGCGGGCTTCCTGCATTATCCATAGCGGTCTGTCACGGCGGAGTAATTGACCGTATTATGCATAAGCTCTTCGGCACAGCGAATGATCTAAGATACCAATGGACTCCGGAAACGGGACGCGGATACGCAATCACTCTGGAAGACGGCGCCCCTGTATTTTACGAGGAACTCTAACCATCTTCGGGAAAGGAAAATCGACATATGAGCAAATATGACCCGCTTTGGCAATACTTAAAAGCTGCCGATAATGAAGTCTGTAAATTGTCATATGATGAAATTAAAAAAATAACAGGATTCGTGATTGACCACTCTTTTTTAACTTATAAAAAAGAGGCTGCGGAATATGGATATGAAGTAGGAAAAATATCGATGAAAGATAAGACTGTAATATTCAGTAAATTAAAGTGAGGATAACTGTTATGGAAAATAAATTTTGTACAATATATCTTGCCGGAGGCTGCTTCTGGGGTATGGAAAAACTTATGAAATCCCTTCCGGGTGTAAAAAAAGTAACAAGCGGCTATGCTAACGGTACAGATGAAAAAGATGCAAACTACAATACAGTATGCCGCGGGCACACAGGCTTTCGTGAAGCGGTGCGCGTAGAATACGCACCGGATGAAATTTCGCTTTCCGCCATTCTTCTCGTATATTTCTATGTAATCGATCCCACTCAGGAAAACCAACAAGGTCCCGACCGAGGCACTCAGTATCAGACGGGCATTTACTATGAACCGATCGATAGCGTCTCCAAAGCTTTGATTGAACAAGCGGCTGCAATTGAACAAAGTGAAATTGACCGCATACGATCGCTCGGAGGAAACGGAGCTTTCAAATATTTTTCTGTGGAAATTGAACCTCTGCGCAATTTTTATTCTGCAGAAGAATATCATCAAAACTATCTTGAAAAAAATCCCGGCGGCTACTGCCACATTCCTTTAAACAAAATAGAATTTCTTGCAAAACTTCCGCTGGATTCGCTCATCTACAAAAAGCCCGCCAAAGATCTTATTTCCGATTATATTACTTCTCACTCAGTCTTCTGATCTCCGCATTATATGCATTTATGCGTTCGGCCCTTGCGCTTATTTCCGTTTCGGCCCTTGCAAGAGACTCATCTGTTATCTTGCCGTCTCTGAATTTCTGCAAGAGCTTTTCTGCTGTATCAAACTTACATTTCTCTATTGCCGACGCTTCCTCTTTTATTTTTGCTTTAAGCTGCGATATTTCGGAAGCATTCTGTACCATCCCACTCACATTTTTTGCAGCCTCGGTGGTCGCGTTTGCCGCCTCTTGCGCAAAATCTTTGGTCATTTCCGCCGCACTTTGCGCGAAATCCTTAGCTTTGTCAAAAAAGCTCATACTTTTGAACCTCCTGTTGCGATTTTAAAACTGAATAATAATCTTTTTATATCTTTATTATAACAGAAATTCCGTTACATTAACAATTTAAGTGTCTTTTTCGCATTGATATTTTTAACAGCAATAAACATTCGCTCAATCGTTCATAATATTCATATGGAAAATGTAAAAGAAACTTCTGTAAAAACAAAAAAAGGAACTCAAATCATAAAATATCTGGCAATTTTTATCTTCGGAGGTGCAGGATACGCATTTCTTGAAATATCTTTCCGTGGCTATACTCACTGGTCAATGGTACTTACCGGCGGTGCTTGCATGCTGACTTTCTATTTTTTGAACAGCGCTTTTCCCGATCTGCCGATTACCTTTAAAGCCTTAATCGGTGCGGCAGTTATCACCATCTACGAATTCACTGTCGGCTGCATTGTTAATCTGTGGTTTCATCTCGGTGTCTGGGATTATTCAGAGCATGCTTTTTCACTTTGGGGCCAAATCTGTCCGCTTTTCTCATTTATTTGGTTTTTGCTTTGCTTCTGTCTTGCGGCATTTATGTTTTTCTTTTATAATATTAGAAAGAAAATTAAAGGAGAAACATATGAGCGAGCTTAATTTAAAAAAGCTGCAGAACGGCAGTGATATAAGAGGAATTGCACTTCCCGGCATTCCCGGTGAAGAACCCAATCTTACGGAAGAGGCCGCCTCACTTTTAGCGCATGGTTTCTGCGAATGGCTTTCTGAAAAAACGGGCAAGCCTTTTTCCGCACTCACCGTATCCGTGGGGCACGATCCGAGGCTCTCAGAAGATATGCTTAAAACAGCCGCGATAAACTCGATAACATCACTTGGCGTGCGTGTACTCGACTGCGGACTTGCTTCGACTCCCGCAATGTTTATGTCCACAGTATTTCCCCAGTACAGCTGCGATGGCGCCATTATGATAACGGCAAGCCATTTGCCTTTTAACAGAAACGGCTTTAAATATTTTGATAAAAACGGCGGGCTTGATAAAAGTGACATTACCAATATTATTGAAAGAGCCGAAAACTTTGCCGAATGTCCGGATGACTGTGATTATGACTGCGAAAATTGCTCACCAAACTCCGAAGAGCCGGTATGCGGCATCACCACTCTGCTTGTAAGCAAATGTGATCTTATGGATACATACTGCAATCATCTACGTGATATCATAAAACGAGGCGTAAATGCGGAAAATCCGGCAGGCTGTAAAACAGCTGTTTCTGACAATACTCCTTCATATGACAGACCTCTTGCCGGTCTTAAAATAGCAGTCGATGCCGGTAACGGAGCGGGAGGATTTTATGCCGAAAAAGTACTGGCTCCGCTCGGTGCCGATGTTTCCGGAAGCTGTTTTCTTAATCCGGACGGAAATTTTCCGAATCATGCTCCAAATCCCGAAGATAAAAAAGCAATGGAGGCAATAAGCCGCCGCGTACTTGAAACAAAGGCAGACTTCGGTCTTATATTTGATACCGATGTCGACCGCTCAGCGGCAGTAGACGAAAACGGACACGAAATCTCACGCAACGGTATAGTCGCACTTGCATCTGTTCTTGCATCCGAAATCAGCTCCAAAACGACAATAGTAACAGACAGCATTACCAGCGATCAGCTTACGGAATTCCTGACGTCCAGCCTCGGTCTCACACACCTTCGCTATAAACGAGGATATAAGAATGTAATAAATAAAGCGATTGAACTGAATAAAAACGGTACGGACTGTCAGCTGGCTATAGAAACTTCCGGACATGCTGCATTTAAAGAAAACTATTTTCTTGATGACGGCGCATATCTGGCGGCAAAAATAGTAATAAAAGCAGCACAGCTGATCCGCAGAGGGAAGCCACTTTCAAGCGTTATCTCCACTCTCAAAGAGCCCGAAGAAGCGGCAGAAATCAGACTGCCTATCAATTGCGAAGATTTTGCATCGTACGGCAGCAGAATTCTCGAAGAGCTCGAATCATGGGCACGCTCACAAAGCAGCCTTCAACTTATAACTCCGAACTATGAAGGTGTGCGCATTCGTTTCCCTGACGAGACGATAAGTGGCTGGTGTCTTCTACGTATGTCGCTGCACGACCCTATAATGCCGCTCAACATAGAAGCCGACAAAGAGGGCGGATGTCGGAAAATAGCCGAAACACTCCGTATGTTTCTTTCACGCTTTGACAAACTGGATATTTCAAAATTATAGTTTATGTATTAAACGGACATCTGATAATCTCAGATGTCCGCTTCTTATCGGTTATATTTCTATTTACTTCCGCCTAATGCTTACTGCTCGATATTCTCACAGAAACGCATAAGTATTGAAGCTGCTTGTGCACGAATCGCATTGTCTGCAGGCACGAGCTTACTGTTCGTTACGCCTGTAATGAGCCCTGCCGCATTAGCCCATTTCATTGCATCAACAGCATAACTGCTTATATTTTCTGCATCACTGAAAGCTGCAAGATCAGCTGCGGCCGATACATCATATCCCTTGTACTTTGCATATCTGTAAAGAATTGCTGCCATCTGCTCACGCGTTATAGCATCATTCGGTCCAAAAAGTCCGTTGCCATATCCTGTTACGATGCCGTTTGCATCAGCCCATGCAATTGCATTTGCATAATATCCTCCCTTTACATCTGTAAACGGCGCTGTACCGCTTGCCGGTTCATTTTCCAAACGGTGGAGAATTGTAACTATCATGCCTCTCGTTGTATTTGTATCAGGTCCGAAGTTATTTCCGCTTACACCTGTCATAATACCTTTTGAAGCTACATATTCAACAGCACTGTAATACCATTTTCCTGTATTAACATCATTAAAGCTGCCTGTCTGTACCGCACTTCCCGTAGTGTTTCCTATACCCGGTTCCGTCTGCGTACTTAACGTACTTCCCGACGAACCGTGATTCTTATTGCCGGAAGGCGCCTTATCGCTGTGTGTTGGAATCTCAATATATGTTGCATTATTATCAATAGTAAGTGCAACACCACTGTTATTGGCTATACTTATTGAAAGCTGTGCATTATGTCCGCCCTGAATAGTATATACAGTAGGTTGAATGTATACTGTATAATCGTAATACTGGCCATCAACAAGTTCTGTACGAACAGATGCGGAAGCCGAATCATATCCGGCTGTCGGATTGAATATATCAATATATCCCATTCCGATGCTCTTTGAAGCGGTCTTTGTCTGCACATACTCTACTAAATCGTAATTTGTAAGACCTCCGCCCATCCATGCACCTTTTGCCTGCAAAGTACTAATAGGCAGATAACTTCTGCTCGGAACAAATGCATCAAATTCACTGTCATTTTTGTCTGTAAGTTCAACTGTCATTCTTACCTGATCTTTACCGGAAAGCGGAGTGTCTTCCGATACCGCCGATGCCGCTGCGCGGATGTGTACTGCGACAGCACCCTGAATTATTACTTCTTCCGGAATATCAAACGTATATCTCGCAGGATTTCTGTTTGCTACCGCCGAAGTCTCTCCTTCTGCAACATCCGCAAATTTGAGTATCTGCTTTGAAGCCGTCTTCCAGCTGTTATACGTATCCCATTTTCCGTCAACATTGCTCTGTACCGTTACATTAGCCATTCTCTCAATGCCGTTGTTTACACCATATAAATAATGACTGAACCATTTGTTAAGTATTGTATCATAATACTCTCCGTCAATTTTAAGTTCATATTTCTGACTCGGATAAGTAGGAGTCAAATGAGTTCCCTGATGAAGCAGAAGTTTTACATTCTGACCCGCATCATCAAACGATTTATACATGAGATCGAACTGCTTAGTCTTTACATTTGTATCATTAAGACCATGAACGATAAGTGCAGGAATATCTATGCCTGTCCAGTCATCCATAAGCGGTTCTACCGTATAGTCTCGTATCTGCCAATGATCAAGTCCTTTTTCCGCATTGGCATAATCGCCGTTAAGAGCGGTCTGATCAATAACCAGCTGTGTCAAATAATTATTGTATTTGTCCTGAATAGTATCTGCATAATCCTCATCCTGCAGACGTCCGTTGCAGAAATATGCAAGATAATCCGAGTAGGCAAGGCTTGTCATAACGCTACCCTGTGAATTGCTGTATTCATACCAGCTTGCAATACCGGCAACAGGAACGATCGTCTCAAGTCCCTCAACGCCTGTTGTGGCAAGTCCGAACTGAGTAGTGCCCGCATATGAACGACCTGTCATTCCGACTTTTCCGTTTGACCAGTCTGCATCAATCGCAATATTATTTGTTTTATCGGTATAGGCCACTCTGTCTCCGTGCAGCCATTCAATGATGCACTTGAACGCATCTATTTCGAGGTCTGTACCGCAGGTTTCAAATCCGTCAGAACCTTTAGTTCCGAGTCCGCCGCTTTCTACTACTGCAAATCCTCTTGTCAAATAATAATCATACCAGTCCAGATCTTCATAAGCGTATGTTTTTTCGTATGGATTATAATAATACCATTCAGCCGAATCTGCATCTTTTGCATGCTCTGCGGTAGTTATTGTTCCCTCTGCCGTACGTGCGTCAGGTTGACTGTACATTTTCGATATATCATAGGAGCCGCCTTCTACATTAGGATGTCTTCCGCTTGTACATCCCGTTATATACGGGCGTGCTTCAAAAATGGAAGCTGCTTCGTAATCTCCTTCCATAGCTGCTCTCGGAAGCTGTACAAGCGTCTTTACAAGATCAAGCTTTCCGTCATCATCAGTATCGTAATTTGTCTCAACATATACACAAAAACGTATGATATCACTGTCTTCATTACTGTATCCCTCTGTAACAGACCCTGTCGTATACGGGAATATAGGCTGCGCCATTCCGTTTATAAAGAGAGGCTTCAGTTTGTCCGCATGAAGAGCATTGTAAAGAGGCTCCGCATTTTTAAACATTGTATTAAGCTGGGCAAAAGTACACTCGCTTTCCGGTTCATATGTAAAACCTTTGAACATATTTATACTGTTTGCAAGCTCATTGCAGTCATATGCAAATTGCTCCGCATTTTCTTCTTCACTTACTGACGAAAGCTGGCTATCTTTCATACCTGCAAAACGAAGCATAAAAATTACAGTTTCCTGCTGAGTTGCCGCAGGATCCAGAGCAGGAGTTTCTTCTTCCGCAGGGTTTTCGGTATCCGTCGAATTATTTTCATCCGTATCTGCCGGATCATTTACAACATCACCATAATCGGAAACTCCGCCGCTTTCGCCGGATACAGTCCCCGAATTTTCCAAGTTTGTGTCATTTACTGCAGTTTCACTGCCGATATCAGTATTTCCACTGCTGAGTACCGCATTTACCGCATCGCTGTCCGCAGCACTTACTAAAACACTTTCATTTTCAAGCTGCGTACCCGCAGCAGCACTGTCAATTGCAGAATCAGTGTCAAATTTACTGTCAGTCGCACTTTCAGCCCCCCCGTTCGGAGTAACCGCATCGCTGCTTTCCGTATCGGTTTCACTGAAATCCGCCGCAAGATCAAGAGCGATATTCGCTGTCTCATCTTCCTGCGCGTCCGCAGCATCCACAGCTTCATCATCAGATAAATCCTCTGCCTTTTCTTCTTCAGCAGTATCGCTTATCAATGCATAAAGCTCGTCAAGCACATCCGACGTGACAATATCATCATCGTCATATCCAGCAATAATATCAGCAATATCTTCGTAAACGGCCGGAACTTCTGTTGCCGAAACCGGTATAACAGGTCCGACTACCATTACGAATGCTAAAAGAAGTGTCAATAATTTCTTCTTCAATCTACCTTTCCTCTCTTTCATTGATAATAAATAGCATACAGTATTGCATTAGCAATTCATCCTATTAAAGCAATAGTATACCACATTAAATTGTGGGACGCAACAATAATTTTGCAAATTTTTGCTATATTTTTTGTGATAAATTCCCAAAACCATATTGCATGTATATAAATATGCAACACAACGTACAACTATGCAATACTTTTTTGACAACTTTATGCAAAATATTAATAACTGTCTGCTCAGTATGATTGCTTTCAAAACCAATATGATATAAACTTATATTATGTCTGTGCCTGCAGCGCATAGAATACAGAATTTTATGAAAAGGAGAATACCCGTGCCCTATAATTCTTTTGATGATTATCCGATGTCTTGGCGACCGGTCCTCAAAAGAGGCGAAGCCCCGCTTTATATAACACTCGCAGACAAACTCGAAGAGGACATTGCCAGCGGTGTTCTTAAAGCAGGCACAAAGCTTCCTCCTCAAAGAGAACTCGCCGATTTTCTCGACATTAATCTCAGTACCGTAGCGCGCGCATTTAAAATATGCTCGGATAAAGGTCTTCTTAATGGCAGTGTCGGTTCGGGAACATTCATTTCATATCATATGGTAAGCAAAATGAAGCCGGCCGAAAACAGCACTATCGATTTGGGCGGAATAATGCCCGCCGATGAAAATAACGATGAAATACGTACTCTTATAAGTGAAATGATGAACGAAGATGATTTCGGCAGTGTACTGCAATACCGATCGGGTAAAGAATACTGGCAGAACGAGGCCGGTACGGTACTTTTAAAACAGGCAAAATGCAATGCATCTGCCGATAAAATCATATTTGCCAGCGGTGGCCAAAATGCAATTGCCGCTACCCTTTTGGGCATTTTCAAACCCGGAGACCGTCTCGGTGTTGATCCCCTTGTATATCCCGGTATTATAAGTATTGCCAGTATGCTGGGCATACGTCTTATTCCCATAAGACAAGAAAACGGTGAAATGTCCGAAGAGGGAATACGCTATGCCGTCAAAAACGACGGTATTAAAGGGATTTACATCATCCCCGACTATCAGAATCCGACTATGCACAGAATGTCGGAATCCTGCCGCGATATGATTGCCAAAATGGCAGAAGAAAACGATTTTATAATTATTGAAGACGGATATGCCGCACTTTTGACAGATGAGCCGAGAGACAGTATATACAGCCGTATCCCGGAACACTCAATTTTCTTTCTCAGCCTGTCAAAATGCATTAGTTCCGCTCTCCGTCAGTCGTATATGATAACTCCGGACAAATACAGAGATGTTATAAGTAACGCTTTCTACAACATAAATCTCGAATCATCCGCCTTTCTATCCGAAATTGCAGCGCGGCTTGTACTTTCCGGAAAATACGAAACGCTGCTGCACAGACGGAAAATTATGCTTGCAGAAAGAAACCATATTGCAGAAGAAATCCTCGGCGGCTTTAATATAAAAGGCGACAGCAATGCTCTGTGTAAATGGCTCACACTCCCAAGCGGTACAGACAGCGCCGAATTTGAAAAACGTGCTCTTGAAAAAAATGTACTTATATATGGCAGCTCTCATTTTGCTGTCGGTAAAAGTGCTCCTGTTTCAGGTGCGCGCCTTTCTATATGCACACCGAAAACCGGAGCGGAACTTGCGCGCGCTCTCACTATTCTGCGTGAAATTCTCGAAACCGAAAAATAACAATCTGCGGCGGCAGACAAAATTGTTTGGCAAACAATTAAACAATTGATCTTAATACAGCTTTCGTTATACTATAATATCGAAAGCTGTATTTTTTTAAATGAAAGGAGAAACGATATGAAATTTTATATTGTTGACGTATTTGCAGAAGCAAAATATCAGGGAAACCAGCTGGCAGTATTTATCCCTGACCGCGAAATAAACACGGATGAAATGCAGCAAATAGCAAAGGAAATACATTTCTCTGAAACATCATTCATTCTCTCTGATAAACAGTCCGACGGAGGTTACAGTGTAAAAATATTTACTCCGGATATAGAAGTGCCTTTTGCAGGACATCCTACTCTCGGAACGGCCCATATAATCAATGAAATTTTTGAGGGCGGCAAAGCTGAAAAGATCATCCTTAATCTCAAAGCAGGACAGATTCCGGTAGACATTGCGCAAGACGGTACTATGACAATGAGCCAAAATCAGCCCCAGTTCGGAATGTTTGTCGACAATCCTCAGGCAACTGCCGATGCACTCTCCATAAATGCCGATGATATCCGCACAGATTTTCCTTCGCAGTGGGTTTCCACAGGACTTGAAAGCTTCATTGTACCGCTTAAAAGTATTGATGCCATCGAAAGATGCAGTGTAAATCATCCTATGCGCCAAAAATTCATAGATGATTACGCTCCATGCAATCTGCTTGTATTCTGTGAAGACCAAAACGGAGACATAAGAGTTCGTACATTTATGGAGGATACCGGATTTCTTGAAGATCCTGCCACGGGAAGCGCAAACGGAGACCTTGCGGCATACCTTCTTCATTACAACTTTTTCGGAAAAAGCAAATTAAACTACCGTGTAAGCCAGGGAAGCGAAATGGGAAGACCGTCCGTACTCTATGTAAATGCCGAACTTAATAGCGGCATTTACAAAATAGAAGTCGGTGGTACCTCGTACACCGTTTCCGAAGGTGACTGGAAATAACAAAAACCCCCGTTTCAAATCGGGGGTTTTATTTTTCATCACAGACTTACTTCTGCGGCGTATAATTCCGTACTAGTGTATGCAGCCATTCTTTGGCATCGCTGTCGCTCCCTTTTGCTATTTCATATATCTTATCTTCAAGAGTAATACCTTCATCTCCCGAAAGCAGCCTGCTGAGCTCAGGATCTATAGGCAGAGGATGTTCTACATATATCTTTTGATGCGCTGTCTTTTTTACGCTTTCTTCATCAAGAAGAAGCTCTTCATAAAGCTTTTCTCCCGGCCTCAGCCCCGTAATCTCTATATCTATATCTACTCTCGGCACATATCCGGAAAGCCGTATGATATTTTCGGCAAGATCCATTATCTTCACCGGCTCTCCCATATCAAGCACGAATATTTCACCGCCGTCCGCCATAGCTCCCGCCTGTATTACAAGCTGCACCGCCTCCGGTATCGTCATAAAATACCGCGTAATATCAGGATGCGTTACGGTAACGGGACCGCCGTTTTCAATCTGTTTTCTGAAAAGCGGTATCACAGAACCGTTGCTTCCAAGCACATTTCCGAAACGCACCGCCGTATAACTTGTTCTGGAATGCGTGCTTTTTTCCTGGAGCATCATTTCTCCGGCTCGTTTTGTTGCTCCCATTACGTTTGTCGGATTTACCGCCTTATCTGTGGAAATCATCACAAACTTGGAAACCGAATATTCATCCGACATATCTATCAAATTCTTCGTCCCGATAATATTGTTCATTATCGCTTCTTTCGGATTATTTTCCATAAGCGGCACATGCTTATGTGCCGCGGCGTGAAACACCACATGCGGTTTATATTTTTCAAAAACTTCATGTACACGCTCTTTACTTCTGACAGAGCCTATTACAACCTCAAACTCAAGCTGCGGATACTTTGCCTTCATCTCGTTTGCAAGTTCAAATACGGTATTTTCGTATATATCCATCGCAATAAGTCTCCGCGGGCGAAACCTCGCTATCTGCCTGCAAAGCTCGGATCCGATCGATCCTCCGCCTCCTGTTACAAGCACAATTTTTTCCTCCAGATATCCGGAAATTTCACGCAGATTTACTTTTACGGGATCGCGGCCGAGAAGATCTTCTATCTCGACATCCCGCAAATGACTTACGCTCACATCACCGTTAATAAGATCTATGAGCGATGGCAGTACTTTTATTTTACACTTGGTCCTGTTGCATTCATTTAATATATTCTGTATCTCTTTATGATTTGCAGACGGAATGGCAACTATTATTTCATCAATACCCTTTTTCCGTGCTATAGTTTTTATTTTTGAACGGCTGCCGACAATTTTTACTCCGGCAATCCTTTTGCCGAGTTTATTCGGATCGTCATCAATGGCGGCAACCACTTTTTTACTGTATTCAGGATGCTGTTTTATCTCCTTTATCATCGAAGCTCCGGCATCCCCTGCTCCTATGACCATAACTTTTGTAAGGCCGCTTCCTATAATGTCCTTTTTTCCGACAGACAGCAGAATATTGTTAACACTGCCCGGATTCTTTAAATTCCTGATAAATCTGTACATATAACGCGAACAGGCGATCAGTACAAACATCATCATCGCGGAGATTATATAAACACTTCGCGGAAGTATCGTCATAGGTCTGGCAATAGAAATAAACGTAAGACCGAAGATTGAGGCCAGCACAGCGCCTATTCCTATTTTCACAAGTTCCTCGGAACCTGCATACCTCCATATGCTCGTATATATTCCGACCAGTGCAAAAGCGATAATGGCCGCAATTGTAAGCGGAAGAATATTATCCGCATAAACAGTAAAATATTGATTAAATTGATTGCTGTTAACTTCAAACTCAAATCTCAGAAGCAAAGCAAATATGTATGAAAAATTTACGATCAGAAAATCTGCAAACATCAGACCGGCTATTCTTGAATATTTAACCATCTGTTTTTATTAAATACCTTTCTAACTCATTTTTCCGCCGCTTGTCCCGGCGGCAGAACTCATACGGATAAAACTTTTATCACCTGCAGTCTTCGCCCCGTACTGGTCCTCGTAATACTTTACACCTTCCTTTGTCAGCATTCCTTTTATGATATCCATATGAACACACTGTCCAAGATTCAGTGAACTCACTCCCGTTTGCATCCCGTAAACAAGTCCCCTCGGATCAAAAAGCGGTCCTCCGGAAGCCCCTTTATATCCCGGAGTACTCATTTCAATACCTATTATCTCACCGTCCTGCTCTCCTATAAGACGTGTTACCATACCTTCCGCTGGAAAACGTGGACTTCTCAGATTTTCGGCGGTCCACACGATATCATCTTTTTCCGCATCATATTTAAAATTACGAAACTCCGGAAACGGATAGCCGAGTCTGCATAAAAATCTGCCCGGTTTTACCGCCTCTGATGAAGCCGCAAATGTAGCATATCCGTTATAGCCAAGCCGCGTATAACCGCTAAAATGAACAAGCGCAACGTCATACTTAGGGTGCATCTTACATTCTACACCGCTTATATGATCTACGCAATCTACAAAATTAACCTTGAGCTGACAGATTTTTTCCGCATTATACTGATTGAGTGTTTCAAGTGCTTTAATCTGTTCTTCAAAATTATACCCTGCTGGGATTTCACTTCTTTTTTGTCTGAATTCGGCATACTTTTTTTCTACATTTCCCGCGTCGACAATCATCTTTGCCACCTGCTTTGTAGTCACAGCCCAGCCCTCTTCATTGACAAAAAATATAGTAGCCGAACCCGGCAGCACTTCTGCCCTTCCGTATCGGCGCGCTATAGTAAAAATGGGGCGAGTATACATACTCGCCTGTTCGATTGCATTTACAAACACTCTATCGCCTCCCTAGCGCTGTCCATAGCCTTATCCGACTCAAGCGCAAAATTCAGAAAAGTTTCGGCCATTACCGAATAATCCTGTCCATCGGCAGCCATATACGCTATATTTTCCATTACAAGTATATAATACTCTGTCATTTCTATAAAATCACAAAGCTTTTGGCATGCTTCATATTCTTCTTCCGTAAATGTCTCCGTCTTGAGAAGACGCTTTGCTTCATTTTTATTCATTGCTGCAGTACGCAGATCATCACTTATGGATGCCGCCATCATACGCGCTTCATCATCTGTCCATTTCCCTATTTCGGCAATTTTAGCCGTAGCAAGATTATAAAGCTCCGCTTCTCTGTCATAAAGTTCTATAATAGAAAACGTTTCATCCCTCATTTGAGGCTCGTCCGCTTCTTCAATAGGAGTCATTGAGCCTATGTAAACAGTCTTTGTTTTTCCGTCCCACACGATAGGCTCATCCATAAGCTCGGCTATCGCACGCAGCGGCAGATAATTACTGCCGTTATAATTTATAGGATAAATCACCGTGCCCGACTCATTTTTAAACTGCAGTTTTTCAAAATCATACATTATAAGTACATTTCGCTGTTCTCTGACAACGATATTTGACATAATTCCCGATGCCCCGTATGAAACGGTCTTTACATACAGAGATTCGGCAGGATCAAGCAGGTATTTGACAGGCATGGAAAGAGTTTTGCCTATATAAACAGTCCTGGCTTCGTTACTCCACTCTATCGGTTCTCCCATAAGCCCCGATACGGCACGAATGGGAAGATATGTGCTGCCGTTATATGTAAGAGGATATATTACACCGCCTTTTTCATCAGCAAACGACAATTTTTCACGATTTAATTCTACCGTTATATCCTGTCGCAAATATGCCGCACGCCTTGTATCGGTGCTGCTTGCGGAAGACACACCAGCCGGGATCGCATATGATGCTGCCGCAGACGTAAAAACTGATATAACTATGGCTGATACTGTTAATATTTTTAGATTTAATGTTTTCTTCATCTTCTTTCCCCTGATTCGATTTTTTACTCTCAAATGATACCCTTCAAATTATTTTATCATAAATTTCCCGCGGTGGCAAAAGTTTTCATACACAAACCTGCCTTTTTATACACCTCTATGCCTCTTTGTATATACATAAAACACTATACCCATAGCCGACCACACTGCAAGACATATCAGCGATTCACGTCCCAATGCGCAGTCAAGCATAGGTACTGGGACAAGAAGCAACGCCGCAAATATACACGACATCACCGTCCCCAGCAGCCCTGACATTGCTATTCTCTTATTACCTTCCTTTTTAGCAAACTTAAAAGCGGACGCCGAAGTATACCCAAATCCGATTGCCGCACCGAGAGATGTCATATCAACAATCCATCCAAGTGCAGTTCTTCCGAAAAACGGTGCTATAACTGATATTGCAAGAATAAAAAACAGCGTTTTGACCGGAGTTTTATATTTCGGATGCAGCATTCCAAACCATGACGGAATTATTTCTGCACGCGCCATTCTGTACATAATACGGCTTGTCGCAAGATAAAATCCCGTAATGCCGGAACACATAGCGGCGAATACCGCTATACCTATAAAAAATAATCCGGGATTTCCGAGAAGCATCTCTGCCGCATTAAACACAGGAATATTTTCTATTCCGGAAAGCATTCCGGAATTTACATCAAAAATGTATTCTGTCCAGTCTGCATACCTGTCAGGTCTGCACGAAGCCGCCGTCAGATTAAGCGCTATATATATAAACGCTCCGAAAAATATTGAAAGCGCCATAATTGCTTTTGATTTTTTTACTGAAAATTTAAGTTCTTCTGCCGCCTGTGATGTCGTATCAAAACCAAGAAAACAAAACGGAGCTACAGCAAGCACTTTAAGCACTCCCGAAAATGCACTGCTCTCCTGCACGGCATTATCCGGCTGCAAGGCTCTATGACCCGCAGCCCCTGCAAACAGCGGCGACAAATTGTCTGCTGTAATCACACCTTTTAAGATTGCCGCTGTAAAAATTATTACAACAGCACTCACAAGTGAACACGAGAGCACTGTTTGAAACATACCGGTAAACTTTACTCCTCTTATATTAAGAAGCGCAAAAATTGCAAGTGCAAAAATTCCAAGAAGTATCTCCCCAAAATATATATCATATCCGGCAGCGCTGTAGTGAAATCCCGCCTGAAACACGGAACCAAAGAAGCTTCTGGCCACCATTGACAGTGCCGTTGCATTAAACGGTACGATCATTAAATACGACAAGCTTAAAAACCACGCGCATATAAATGAATGCACATTACCGAAAGCTTCTTTTGCGTACGTAAGCTCACCGCCAGCAACAGGATATTTATTTATCATAAAATTATAATTTACAGCAATGATAACCATAGCCGACGCACCCGCAAGCATCGCTACTGCCGCACCGAGAGGCCCCGCTTTAGGCAGAAAAGATGTGCCGGGTAGCAAAAAAGCTCCGCTGCCGATTATGCATCCGAATGCTATTGCCCACACATTTACAGGTGACAGCTTCTTATCAAGTTTCACTTCATTTGCACTGTTATTTGCGGCATTAACCATAATAAACTCTACCCTTTCACAGCCACGGCTCTGCCAAAATTATCCGAAAACATTTGTTTAAATCTGTTTTTTCTGTAAAGCTCACATCTAAGCTGCTTTGCCAGTTCTTCCGCCGCCGGTATTTCTCTCGGCTGCGGAAGAATATCTCCGTATATCATCCTCTCCATACGCACTACTGTACGCTCGTAAAATTCAATATCAAAAGAAACTTCCCCGCAAGCCCTAATATCCAGCGGCTGCTGCGGGTTAAAATTCTTATACAGCTTTGCTGTCATATCCATAATTTTTTTATAAAGAAAACGCAGTTTTTCGGCGTCTGACATTCTTTTGTATGCTGCACTCAAATACATAACATAAAGACGATGCACAATTGCTACAGTCAAAGCAGCACAAAGTATAAGCAAAAGTCCCGGTATCAGAATTCCCGGCTTCTCTGCATCCGATGCTTTCTCATCTTCCGTATCCGGCATCGTAAACTCCTCCGAAGCTGGAATATCTACAGTTTCTCCATTTGTTCCCGTAAGTGCTTCATTCGGCACGGCAACTATAATATTAGCCTGATAAATTTCCTCGTAAAATCCCGGAGTCACCTCAACAGCACGCCAGCCCATACCGTCTATATAAACTTCAACCCAAGCGTGTGCATCTTTATCCGTAAGAACAATGCTGCCGTTGTTTTCCTTGGTCCGACTTTCTGTCAGCAAATATCCTTCTGAGTAACGCGCAGGAATGCCTGCTGCTCTGTATGCAAACACTGCCGCTGTAGCATAGTAAGCAGAATTGCCTTCTTTTCCTTCCGTCAAAAACCAGGTTAAAAAATCTCGGTTTGCCGGAACTCTCGCCGGAGATTCATCATAAGCGGCAAGAATTCGCAGCACAGTACGTATTCTGGACGTTGCCGTATAAATACTTTCCACTGCAGTATTTCTTGCTTCTCCGCTGAAAAACACATTATTTATTAGTTCTTTTTTATCATCTTCTATGCCGAGATAATTCTCGTATACAAAAGAGCGGTATAAAAGCTCATTCTCTTTAAATTTCATATGATTACCAGAAACATCTTCCTGGTACATCCACGCTGCCGGCAACTGAGTCTCCGCATTTTTCTGCACATCATAATATGTAAATAAATATTCCCTGCTGCCAAATGCCTGTGAGGACTCAAGTGCCCAGTCCTGTTTCCATTTTCCGTCTGTGCCGCTGTACGAAGATGCCGTTTCCGGAAGATATATATACCTGCGGCTTGCTCCGATATTTTTTACCGACACTTTTTCTTCTTTTCCGTTTTCAGCATCTTCCGCCGATGCATCTATATACTCGGAATACTGCATTCCCGGATAAAAATTCTCTTCTCCGAGCCACGGCAATATTCCGGTAAATTCACCGCCATAATTATCGGCCGAAAAAGTCTTCCACCTGCTTTTGTCATATTCTGAGCCTACAAACCCGCGCAGATAAAGAGTTCCCTCGTGGTCCGTATTTATCTCCAGCCTGTTTGCGGTTTCCGGCGACACAAGCATCATATCTGCTTTTGTCAGATCCCCTGCCGGAAGATTATCTTCTCCGAAACGCAATTTCTCGACCGTATATTTAACATTTTCACGAAAATCCGCAGAAAATCTGTACCATTTAACGCCGGAACTTGCATACGACACCGTAAACAGAAGTACCCATACAAAAAGCACCGGAACTATCGTTTCCCATCTTATTCCCGCCGCACTGCTGATACTGCACCATACTGCCATAAATCCTGTCAGTAGACTTGCGCTTACCCATACGGGAAGTTCTGTTGAAAGCACCATCGAAAGGCACAGCGGTATCAAAACCAGCACTGTTATTAAAATAAATTTTTTTCTCCTTATAAGTTCCCATGATACTGCCGAAATTAAAAGCGCAAATACTATTCCTGCCGTAAGCATATCACTTTCGGTATATCCCAAAACGGTAAATTGATCGTAAAACGTACCGAATACCCTATTCCAAACCGCACGGAAATTACTGCCCCACATATACACACCGCGCAGAACGCTTGATGCGGACAAAAATAAAAGCACGGCAGACGCAGCAAAGCATACCATAAAACCGTAAGATTTATCTTTTATAACAAAATCAATACCTGTAATTACCATTACAGCCAGTACAACAATAAAAATAGGTATAAGAAAAATCGGTCCGCCACCTATTGCAAAGAAAGCTCCCGTAAGTCCGGCCGCAATCAGTATTGTGCTTAAAGTTTTAAGTACCGCCGCCGATATCTTATTCAAATAACCTTTTTTCTGTTCTTTCAGAACTTCAATTCCCTGTTTTCTTCTCATATTTTTATCATCGGCCGCTTCCTTTTAAAGCGGAATAACATATTCTGCCTTTCGTATATTTTCTATAGGGATTCCCACCGATTCATAAGCGCGTCCTCCTGCAAAATGTACCGAACCGCCCTCTGCTGCCTGAATAACTGTTAAATCTATCATTTCAGATAAATTCTGCGCAATTTTTTCATTGATACCGCCTGCCACATAAAGCACCTTTGTATACTGCCTGTGCATCTGCCTGTCTATAAATGCAATCATCGTATCGTCGCCGTTTTTCTGCAAAGGACGATTCATAAGATTTATAAGCATATTTTCATAACTTGCGGGTGAGTCCACAGGAATGCAATGTATTTCACCTCCGTCAAAGCAGCCGACAAAATGTGCTATATTTTGATTTAACAGCGCGTGACTCAGCGATACTCCGAGATCAAAAACACCGTTTACAGTCTTTTCTTCGACTTCTATACTGCTGTATAAAAACGAAGGAGATAAAAGTACAAGTGTATGATAATTAACCGGACGTCCGAATTCACGTACGATGAGTTTATTCATTTTTCCCGACAGCTTCCAGTGTATACTCTGCAGCGAATCACCCTCCGCATATTCACGCAGTCCGAATACCTCACTCACATCGGTGCCGCTTTTCTTACCGTCATAAATATCACCTGGCTGTTCGCGCTCTGTATTTTTACGGAATTCCACATACATCTTCGCTTCATACGGATATACAATACATGTAACTTCCTCCCGCAATGGTTTTATATGCGAAAAAAGTCCGAGAAAATCATAGCATATCATTTCACGGATTTTAATTGTCCTGAGTCCGCATATGTTTGTATCCAAAGGAACGCTATATTCATGCCTGCGCCCTCTTCCGAGTTCCAGCATATACGGCATTTCTTTTTCTGTGTTAAAAACATTATTCCTGCATACTATATCTGCTTTAATGTTTCCGACCGCACATGGGCGGGGACATTTAAGTATGAGTTTTATATTCATATCCTGACCTGAACGACAGAAACCTCCGCCTTCCAGCGAAAGCGAAATCCCTCTTAGCGAAATATAAAAGCCCGCGCCGGAAAGTATAGGAAGCACCGCCATTACCGCCAATATTACAGGCGCCGATTTTACTCCGCCAAACAATCCGCAAAGCAGAATTAATATCGTGGAAACCAGATAAACAATCCTATATTTTTTCATAATCTATCTCTTTTTTTCATACATTTCCGGCACTTCCGTAGACTGCATAATCTCATCAAGCAGCGACTCGACAGTACGGCCTTCCATTCTCGCCTGCGGGCGCAGTATTACACGGTGAGCGCATACGTCTTTAAACACCGCGCGTACATCCTCAGGTACTACATAATCACGTTCATCAAGAAGCGCTTTCGCCCTCGCCATACGCGACAGAGCAATAATTCCGCGCGGACTCACTCCAAGTTCTACTCCGCTGTCCTGCCTTGTACGTTCGCATAAAATCGTCATATAACGAAGCACGGCTTCCGTCATTCTTATGGTCGATAAATAGTTCTGCACTTCTATTACCATATCCCGTGTCACCACAGCTTTTACTTCATCCATTGTATTTTGATGTCTCTTTTCATCAAGTATTCGTATCTGATCTTCCGTGCTCGGATACCCTATGGAAGTCCTTATCATAAATCTGTCAAGCTGTGCTTCAGGCAGCGGCTGCGTACCCGACATTCCTACAGGATTCTGAGTCGCTATACATATAAACGGTTTCGGAAGCAAGTAAGTGACACCGTCTACCGTTACATTTCCTTCTTCCATAGCTTCCAGAAGAGCTGACTGGGTCTTCGGAGAAGTACGGTTTATTTCATCTCCCAGAAACAAATTTGTATGTACGGCTCCTGCTTTATATACCGTTTCGCCGTTTTCCTGCCCCGGCATCGTGTAACCTATGATATCGGAAGGCATTGTATCCGGCGTAAACTGTATACGCTTATAATCCATGCCCAGTGCTTTGGAAAATCCGAGCGCCAGTGTCGTCTTACCCACACCTGGCGTATCTTCAAGGAGTATATGCCCGCCGGCATAAATAGCCATAAGGACTTTCTCTATTATTTCCCCTTTACCCATAAGCACTTTGCCGACTTCTCTCATAATCTGTTCGGATTGTTTAATTATCATTGCTGTTCTTACTCCTCTTCATCATCTACGGGTGCAGTATTCGTATTACTGTCTTCTGCTTCTTCAGATTTTATATTTTCATAGCCTTCCTCATCTTCCGCATCATTTACATCTTCTTCAGGTGCTGTATAATCTGGCTCTGTATTTTCAGGCATTACAGCTTCCGCTTCCACCGCTTCGGGCGGCTCAGGAAGATGCGGTGTCACCCTGTTTTCGGCACCATCCTCTGTCTTCAATATCTCTGCCCACTTATCTCCAAGCACATCTATCCAAGAATTAAGATAAGCGGCATACACCATATCACCCGCTTCCTGTGAATCGGGCACATAAATTGTAAGTCCGTCTTTCTGTCCTAGTACTCCGAGTTTCGGAGGCTCCTGTGATGTAAATACCAGTTTCAGCGGCACCGCGTTTCTGCCGCCGAACGCTTCATCCCCCACAAAGAACGCTTCTTTCGGTACTTTGAACTCAGAAAATCCTGTACATCCGTAAAATGCTTCCCTTCCGAAACCTGATGGATTTGTAGCTGCTGTTCCTCCCCAGCCTATTGTGCTTAAAGCCTCGCAGTCTTTAAAACATTCGTCCGCCACAGGAGTCTGCGTATACCAATACAGCTGTACCAGCCCGCTTTCCGCAAACGCCCTGCCGCCGACATTTGCAACAGAGCTGTGCAAATATACGTATGTCATCGAACTGCAGCCGTAAAATGCCTCTTCCCCTACATTTTCAAGCAAGTAATAATATATATAATTCTTTCCATCCACTGCATAACTGTAATACAACATCGTATCGAGAGAGCTGCAGCCGTAAAACGCTCTGTTTCCTATACTTCTAAGAAGATGTCCGTCTCCCTGTCCGTTAAACGTTTTAAGATCTACGCAGCTTTCAAAACATAAGTCCGGTACCGACGCTGCTGTGTACCAATCCATAGCAGCAATACCGCTTTCAGCAAAAGCTCCTTCCCCTACATTTTTTACAGAGCTGTGAAGGTAAGCGTACGTCATCGAACTGCAGCCGTAAAATGCTTCTTCACCTATATTCTCAAGATAATAGTAATAATATATATTCTGCCCGTTTGATGATGTATAGCTGTAATACAGCACTGTATTTAATTTCTCGCAGCCGTAAAACGCTCTGTTCCCTATGCTTTTAAGATTATGTCCGCTTCCGGATGCATTAAAAGCAGTAAGTACATTGCAGTTCTCAAAACATGAATCCGGTACTGCCACCGCTGTCTGATACGTAACAGTCCTCAGCGCCGTACAGTCTGCAAAAGCTCTTTCTCCTATGCTTGTTACTTTTGCCGGTATTGTTATTGACATCAGTGCCGTATTGCCCGCAAACGCTTCATCATAAATCATAGTAACATAACTCGGAACATTAAAACTCCTTAGGTCTTTCGGCACATCAAGTATCCGCGCGTTCGCCATATCAAGCAAAACTCCTGATGAAAGCAGCGAATACGTTTCAGATGTTCCGATTATTCTGCGCACCTGTCCTCCCCAAGCCTCTTTATAGCTTTCGAATGCTTCAGGCCTTACACATACCGCGCATGTTTCCGGGGCGCCCAAAATTTCAGTCTGCGGAAACAGTGCGTACGATATAACAGCCCTCAGATTTTTATTGTTTGCAAAAACATTATCCGGCAGTACCGTCAGATTTTCAGGCAGACGTATGCCCACAAGCCCTGCACAGCCATCAAACGCGCCTTCTGCCACTGCCGCGATATCGGTCCCTGCCAAATTCACTACCGCGCTTGTTGTCGTGCATCTGTAAAGCACCTTGCCTCCTGCTTCATTAAATTTATACACTCCGAGACTGTCTTCCATTATAAATGGAACGTCTTCTCCGATTTTGCGCCAAAATACTGTTCCGTTTTCTTCGTAATATTCAAAGCGATCCTGCGCACCGTCCGCGGTTTTGAGTATCTTTTGTACATTTTCCCTGCCATAAAGTCCGGAAATGATATTTCCCCAGTTCAGCAAATATTCCATATATACAGAATCATCCTGTGAACTCGGAACAATTATTTCCGTTGCCGGATTGTCTTTTGACGTCATATACCTGAATGTCCCGCTTTCCACTTTCGGCGGTATCGCCGCTTTTACTGCAATTTTATGCGGTTCTTCCGAATTTTTAAACCCGAATGCGGCGTTGCCTATACTTGCGGTATTTTCCGGAATTACAATTTCTCCTATAACCGACTCCAGGAACGCAAAAGCTCCTATTCCTTTAACTGTATCCGGAAATTCTATTTTTTCAGCGGATGAAGCGTAACATGAATTTTCTCTTACCGAAATAACATTTTCCGGCCATTCTTTAATCTCTTTCTTTGCCGCCGGCAGCATATAGAGCACCAAACCGTCTTCTGTTTTACGGTACAGTACTCCGTCCTTACTTGTAAAATTCGGATTGTCGGTCGATACTACAAATTTTTCGAGAGAGCTGAAAGAATTTCCCAATGAGCCTATATTGATATCCGTTATCGTCTTCGAAATTACAATAGTCTTTATCTTTTGACTTGCATTCGTATCGGCAAAGTCAAGGTCAAGCATAGTCATTCCGCTCGGTACGACAAAAATACCGCTGTCACCCGTATATCCGTATGAAATATCTCCGCTTGAACTGCCGTCAAAATTTTCTTTGTCTGTATAGCTGGGAACAATATTTCCGTTCTCATCTTTAACAAAACCTTCAAAAAACTGCTCACTATCATTCTTGCCGGCATTTTCGGCAAACCACAAAAGCGCCTCGTCCTCGCTTGCAAATTCCTTTTTCTCTCCGTTTACAATAACCGATACTTTGTCTTTATTTGAGTCTGAGTCCTGATCATTGTCTCCCGAAGGTTTTTTATCACCTGATGTCCCCGGTTTTTCCTCTTTATCTTCCGGCTTTTGATTCCCATCCGTCACGCCATACGGATTATCTGCATCGTTATCCGTTCCGCCGGGATTTACCGCTGCATCAATAGTATCCGACGGATTCAAACCTTCCGTGATTCCATTCGGCAGTACAATATCTTCACTGCCCTGTTCGCTCACATTTTCCTCAAATCCCGGATTTTCGTCTTTATCTTTCATACGATCCGAATCGTGATTCACTTCTTCACGGTCACTGCCTTCTTCTGATAAGTCGTACCCTGTCATATCGGGAGTCCCTTGATTGTTCGATGAAAACGACGTATCAATCTTTTTCGGATCAAAGCCTATCCCCTGCCCCGACACTTCATTTCCAACTGCAAAAAGCATCAAAAGAGCAATGACCGCAGCACATATTCCTTTAGAATATTTTTTTATACAGTCGATAAATATGTTCTTTCTATCTTTCACTGCCTGACCTCCCTATTGTTTTAACAAGCTCATCAAAATCAATCGGTTTGGAAATATGCCCGTTCATTCCGATTTCTACAGAACGTCTTTTATCCTCAACAAACGCATCCGCAGAAAGTGCATAAATAGGAATTGTTTTTGCGTCCTCTCTTTCCATACCCCTAATAACCGCTGTCGCTTCCCAACCATTCATTACAGGCATCTGAATGTCCATAAGAATAGTATCATAATATCCCGGCTCGTGATCCGTGAACATATCCGCTGCCTCCTGCCCGTTCTCGGCACGTTCCACAGAGGCTCCCATTTCCTCCAAAATACTTATGGATATTTCCGCATTTATTTCATTATCTTCAGCCATAAGCAGTCTCATACCTTCTATCGTGCATTCTCCCTGAATGTCTTCTTTGGCTGCCGGGCTGTCTTTTGTGAAAATTTCATTGTCTGTATTTCCCTGCGGCTGTGATTCATCAACCGGAAGTGCAAGGTAAACGCTGAAATCACTTCCCTTTCCAACTTCACTGTCTACCACTATCTGACCGTTCATAAGCCTTACCATATTATCGGCAATGGCCATTCCCAGACCGCTTCCGCCGTGACTTTTGGCAATTGTGGCTGTCTCCTGCTCAAAAGGCTTAAAAATACGCTTTAAAAATTCCGGGGAAATACCTTTCCCCGTATCGCGTACCCTGATCATAAAATGAACTTTGCCGTCCATTCTGTTCATTTGTCGAAATGTTACCGAAATTTCTCCGCCGGCAGATGTAAACTTTACCGCATTTGAAAGAAAATTAACAATTACCTGAGACAGTCTCAGTTCGTCCCCTATTACGCGCCGTACATCAAAATCAAGCAGTTCCATTTTAAATGCAACGCCTTTTTCTTCGATCGTCTTTTGGAACATCGCTCTGAGCTTCTCCGCAAATTCAAACAAGTCAAACGGCTCACGCGCAAGTTCCATCTTTCCACTCTCTATACGCGACATATCAAGAATATCGTTTATAAGCCCAAGAAGGAACTGCGACAAACTTTCCGCCTTTTCCAGATATTCTGCGATTGCCTTATATTCTTCGGTGCTCTTACAGTGTTCATCCATTCTTCCGGCGCTCATTTTGCTTAAGGCAAGCATTCCGAGAATTCCATTCATAGGCGTACGAATTTCATGTGACATATTCGATAAAAAGTCCGTCTTATATTTGACGTCCATTTCCGCTTTGTGTATTTCATCTCTGAGACTTTTTATTTCCGCCTGTTCATATGTATTCTCGCGGAATCGGAAAAGATATGCGCTTTTATCCTGAGATAATGTTACCGTAAGTTCATACCATACTTCTTTGCCGTTACCCGAAACAACAAAATTATGTATAAGCTCTTCTTTTTCATCCCATTCTTTCCACTTCTGCATAAAATCCCTGCGGTATTCTTTTTCCGCAAGGCTTTCCAGCACTTCTATATCTGTACGAATCCTATCTTCGGAAATGCCCCATATTCGTTCCGCATTTTTACTTAGATAAAGAAGTTTTTTATCTTCCTTAGAAATCATCATATATACAATAGCTTCCGAATTGTATACATCTTCAAAAAACATTTTTTCGTATTTAAAACTACGGCTGCTTTCTTTCTCTGTCCGGCGCATTTTAACAACAACCGTTCCCACCGAAAGTGCCAGCCAAATAAGAATTAATACCGCTGCAATATATAGAAAATTATACGGCGATTCGCCTATTTGCCACATCTATATATCTCCTTCTCCAAAAAATACTACTATTATGATACATTATACCTAATATTTCCCGTGCAAGTCAATAGATACAGTAAAATGCAGGCCCTCCGGCAACGATATTTCCCTTATTTTAGGGCAATGTTCTTGAAATAAGTGCAATTTCGATGTATAATAATTTAGTTTTCTTTACTCAGTTTTTTGGAGTATAAAATGGCTAATATAAATGAAAAAAATGAAAATGGCAGTTTGAATTTAAATTCCGATTTTCTTTTCAATATGTCATAGGCTCCGCGAATATACGATTCGATACACTG
>JAAWDW010000048.1 GCA_022793975.1 Bacillota bacterium | reverse complement strand
TCTGGGATGAAGTAAAGGACAGGCTGAAAAAGAGCGCGCTCGGACTGTCCGGAGGACAGCAGCAGCGCCTTTGCATAGCAAGGGCGCTGGCGGTCGTCCCTGAGGTGCTGCTCATGGACGAGCCGACGAGCGCGCTCGATCCTATATCGACTTCACGCATTGAGGATCTTGTTGCAGACCTGAAGCAGAAGTACACGATAGTAATGGTTACTCATAATATGCAGCAAGCCGTGAGAATTTCCGATTATACAGCGTTTTTCCTGATGGGTGAAGCAGTAGAATTCGGCAAGAGTGAAAAAATATTTTCAATGCCGGCAGATAAGCGCACCGAAGACTATATTACAGGACGTTTCGGATAATAAACAAAAATATTAATTTGTAAAATACCGAATAAAGGCAAATTTGCAAGAATTGAAAGGAAACCGATGAGAAATAAATTTGAAGAAGAACTTAGCGTACTCAATTCCGAGCTTGAAAAAATGGGAGGACTGTGTGAAGATGCGATAGCGGCGGCTGTCTCCGCCCTTATTTTGCGGGATATGACATATGCTGAAAAAGCAGAAGAAATTGACAGTGAAATTGATCAAATGGAAAGGGAAATAGAAAATCTCTGTATGAAACTTCTTTTGAGACAGCAGCCCGTGGCCCGTGATCTGCGTATAATATCGGCTGCTCTTAAGATGATATCCGATATGGAACGCATAGGAGATCAAGCTTCCGACATTGCAGAAATAGTAAAAAACGCAGGCAGAAAAGCAGGAGATGCAGATGAAATATCCCGTATAAGCGAGAATGTTCATATAAGGGAGATGACGGAAGCAGCTATAAAAATGGTCAATGACAGTGTTGCTTCTTTTGTCGATAAAGATATAGAACTTGCAAAGGCAACAATGCTCTATGATGACGTTGCAGACGATCTGTTTGATAAAATAAAAAGTGAAATAACACTTCTTATAAGAAAAAACGAGATATCCGGTGAACGGGGACTGAATCTTTTAATGGTAGCCAAGTATCTTGAACGTATAGGAGATCATGCCGTAAATATAGCCGAATGGGTAGAATATTCAATAACCGGGCGCCACAAGAAAGACTATATAAAAAGGGATGACAACACCAATTTTTTAGTGCCGCAGGTTGATTAAAAAGGCAAAAGATGCTAAAATATTATATTAAGATTTTTTACTTTGTCGGAACGGGGATGGATTTATATGAACAGCAAAAAATATAAAGATACAATTTACGAGACACGTGATATAGACAATATTAAGGATATATTTGTAAGTTCGACAGACCTTTTTGCACATAAGGCGGCATATCTTGTAAAGGAACGTACAGGGGGAAAGTATGTTCCTATAAAATATTCGAGAGTCAAAGAGGATGTTGAATGCCTGGGGACGGGGTTTTATAAGCTTGGACTCAGGGGTGAAAAAATAGCGGTAATCGGAGAGAACAGCTACGAATGGGTTATGACTTATATTTCGGCAGTAATCGGCAGCTGTGTTATTGTGCCTATTGATAAGGAACTTCCTGCGAATGAGGTGGCAAATCTTCTTTCGCGTGCAAAAGTAAGTGCGGCAGTTTATTCTAAAAAATGTGAAAAGCTCGTGAATGCAGCGTTTGAGCAGATGGACAGGGAGACACTGGAAAGCATCAAATACAGAATATGTATGAAATCTGATCATAGTGCAGGTAGTACGGATCTTGATTCCGTTATGGAAATGGGAAGAACAGCGTTGATAGCAGGTGACAGAAGCTTTATCGACAATGAAGTTGACAGTGATGCTATGTGTACTCTTATGTTTACATCAGGTACGACGGGAATGGCAAAAGGCGTAATGCTTAGCCAAAGAAATATTGCTGCCAATGTGCAGAATATGTCGAAATATGTCAAAATAGATACGAATGGTATCGGCCTTTCCGTGCTGCCGATGAACCATTCGTATGAAATGACATGTCATATTTTTACCGGATTTTATCAGGGAATGACAATAGCTATATGTGAAGGTCTTAAATATATTCAAAAGAATCTGATTGAATCAAAGGCAACGGTTATGCTCGGCGTGCCGCTTATATTTGAGAATATTTATAAGAAGATAATGAAACAGGCCTCATCCAAGGGCAAGGCGAAGAAGATGAGAAAGATGATGGAAAGGTCTAAAAAATACAGACTTTATAACGATCAGAATCTTATCAGAAAGATTTTTAAATCTGTGCACGAGCCTCTGGGAAATACGCTTAAACTTTTGATAGTGGGCGGTGCGGCAATGAATCCTAAGATTATAGAGGATTTTCAGGCGCTCGGTTTCCCTATGATACAGGGATACGGAATGAGTGAAAACGCGCCGATTATAGCTGTAAACCGCGACCGATGCAGCAAACCCGCATCGGTAGGACCGGCAATGCCGGGAACGGAGATAAAAATAGATAACCCTAATGAAGAAGGTATAGGAGAAATTGTGGTAAAAGGTCCTTCCGTAATGCTCGGTTATTACGAAAATCCGGAAGCGACAGCAGAGACCATAAGGGACGGCTGGCTTTACACAGGCGATTACGGATATTTTGATGATGATGGCTATCTTTACATATCGGGCAGGAAGAAAAATGTAATAGTCACAAAGAACGGTAAAAATATTTTTCCTGAAGAGATCGAATATATACTGAGCGAGGCCGATTTTATTGCCGAAGTACTCGTTTACGGCGAGATGGATGAGGAAACAGGAGATACTTTTGTTAAAGCTGAGATATATCCTGATTATCCGCAGATAAAGGAAGAATTCGGGAAATTGACGGATGAAGAAGTTGAAAGACTTATAAAGCATGTGGTTTCGGAAGTCGGAGATACACTTCCTTCGTATAAGCGTGTTACGAGGGTGGCTGTAAGAGATGTTGAATTTGAGAAGACGACGACAAGAAAAGTAAAGCGCAATCAGAAAAAATTAGATAAGAATATTAAAAATCCGGATAAACACAGATAAGAGGAGTACCAAAATGGCACAGGATAAAGAGTATACCGCACAGATCTCAAAAGAAAGAAAATGGGCGGAAGACTTTGTGGCAGAAATAAAAAACAGCCGGGATTCTACCGTTAAGTATAAAGATTCAAGGCCTATAACGGATATAAAAGATATGATAGAGAGTTCCTGCGAAAAGTATGCGGAGAACACAGCGTTTTGGGTTAAGGATAAGAAAGGCGGAGAATACAGGCCGATAAAATACAAAGAAGCACTTGCCGATATAAACGGTCTTGGAACAGCGCTTATAGCGGCAGGTTTTAAGGGAAGGCATATCTCGGTAATAGGTGAAAACAGCTATAAATGGGCGGTTTCTTACCTTGCTGTTGTATGCGGCACCGGAGTTGTCGTACCGCTGGACAAAGAACTTTCTGCAGACGAACTTAAAAATATAATAAAACAGGCCGAAGTAAGCTGTGTTATTTTTGACGGTAAATATGAGGAGATATTCAAAACAATGAGAGCCGAGGGCGATACAAAGCTCGACCTCCTTATATCAATGAATGCGGAAACAAGCAGCCAGGAAATGTTTGCGTGGAAAGATATGACGGAGTCCGGAAGAAATATGGTTATTTCGGGCAACAAAGATTTTATCAATGCTGAGATAAATCAAGATGAAATGAGTGTACTGCTTTTCACTTCGGGAACGACAGGTGTGTCCAAAGGTGTAATGCTGAGCCATAAAAATATAGCGGCAGATCTTATGACTGCGCCTACTGTGCTCAAAGTGACGCCTGATGATGTGTTCTTTTCGCTGCTTCCGCTGCATCATACATATGAATGTACTTGCGGATTTTTGATGCCGCTTTATAAAGGCGCCTCAATAGCATACTGTGAAGGTCTTAAATATATAGTAAAAAATCTGGCGGAAGCAAAGCCTACACTGTTCCTCGGCGTACCGGCGGTATTTGAGAATTTATATAAAAAGATCTGGCAGAATGCGCGGAAAAAAGGCAAGGAAGAGACACTGAAAAAAGCAATAAGCATAAATAAAAAGACAAAGAAAATAGGCATAGATATAGGAATGAAACTGCTTGGACAAGATCACAGTTGTT
>JAAWDW010000047.1 GCA_022793975.1 Bacillota bacterium | reverse complement strand
GTAAAAGCAATACTCATAATAATACCTCCTAGATAGTGTATGATAATTATATATAAATCAAAATAAAGTACAACATAGAGTATATACCTTAAACTGTCAAAGGTAAACACTTATTTTAATTTTTGTATATGATTTTCACAAAATTTTTTAAAATAGCGGATTTGCAGCAGACTGAGATATTGTGATTAGTATAAAGTATAGCTTATGTTGTCAAGATTATTTAGGCAGCACAATTTGCTTTCCTTCTTTGGCTTTTGCCTTGGAATATCTGTAAAGTACAAATTTACGTCCGATTGCTTGCACAAATTCCGCATCGAGCATATCTGCGGCGCGGTTTGCTGTTTCTTTAGGATCAAGTTCCGCGCCTTCCTGTAGCTTTACTTTTATAAGTTCACGTGTATCAAGGCAAGTGTTCATCTCTTTTATTACATTTTCCGTAAGACCGCCTTTGCCGATCATTACAATCGGATCAAGTTCGTGCGCGAGTCCTTTAAGAAAACTTCTCTGTTTGCTTGTAATCATATGAATCTCTCCTATCGTATATTTACCATATTTAAAAATTATATCATATAAAGATGTAAAAAGACAAAGCTCCTTTAAAATTTTCCGAAACAATAAGAATATCAGCTTAAAACGATAAAATTCGACTTACTTTGAAATTGTTTAAAAATTCAGATATAATTTAAAATGGGAAAGTATGATAGTTGCAATAAAAATTTATAGGAGGTAATATGATTATGGCAGATAACAAAAAATATCCGCTTGAGGGAATAAAAGTCGTTGATTTATCAACGATAGTTGCGGCGCCTACAGCGGCCGAGCTGCTCTGCACTTTTGGTGCGGATGTAGTTAAAGTGGAAAGTATGGAAGGAGATGGACAGCGTTTTCTTGAGCCGCATTTCCAGGCTCCGTCCAGAGATGACTGCAATCCGCTTTATACAGTACAAAATGCAAACAAGAAGCATATTTCCGTAAATCTAAAAACGCCGGAGGGCAAGGAAACAATGATGAAGCTTCTTGAAAATGCGGATATTTTCGTTACCAATGTAAGGCAGCAGGGTCTTGCGCGTCTCGGACTTGATTATGATACTCTTGCGGAAAAACTGCCGCGCTTAATTTACGCGCATTTTACGGGTTACGGTCCGCTCGGTCCGAATAAGGATGATCCGGGATATGATTCCACAGTGTTCTGGCTCAGAGGAGGAATGAGCGCTGATTGGTCTGTTTCCGGAGTACCTTATCCGTTTAATCCTACATACGCATTTGGAGATACCGTCACGGCATCATCGTTTTTCAGCGCGATCCTGCTTGCGGTTATCGGCAGAGAAAAGTATGGAAAAGGAACAAAAGTAGAAACTTCGCTTTATTCAAGTGCTATCTGGTGCAACGGTCAAGGCGTTGTTATGACTCAGTTTGAGAGAAAGAGGCTTAATCCTGATCCGCAGGAAATTCAAAATCCGCTCATAGGATATTATTTCTGCGCAGATGAAAGATGGGTAAACATAAATCAGGTAAAGAGCTATGAAATTGATTTGCCGAGAATAACAAAAGTACTCGGAATAGAAGATGATGTATGCAGTGATCCGAGGTTTAAAACGACAGAAACACTTCTTGAAAACAAAGCGTACAGAGAACTCAGATGCAAAATGGAAGATGCTTTTGCAAAAAAGCCTTCCACAGAGTGGAAAAAGCTGTTTCAGGAAATAAGTATGCCGTTTGATATTGCTGTGCCTACTTGCGAAGTATCGAAGGATGAACAGGCAATTGTCAACAATTATGTTGAGGAAGTTACTTACCCGGATGGAACAAAAGTAGTTATGCCGGTACCTCCTATGTTCCTTTCGAATTATGATAAAAGAGAGCTTCGTCCGACAGGAAAAATGGGAGAAAACACGGATGAAATCTTAACAGACCTCGGTTACAGCAAAGAAACAATTAAAAAAATGAAGGAAAACAACATAGTAAAGTAATAAAACAGCGGCAGTAACATATGAATGAAATAAAGAAGAACACTCTGTTTTTTGCGGGGGAGGGCAGTAAGGATTATGAGAAATGACAACAAAATATTTGATATAGGGTATATAAACAAAGAACTTGAAAAGAATCCTTTTACTAATGTAAGCAAAATTGTTTCGGGTGCGATAGAAGATGCTATTTTAACAATGAGGTTAAACCCGGTGAAAAACTTATAATATCGAGTATCGCATCGCAGCTTGGCATATCAACAACTCCTGTAAGAGAAGCGATAGACCGGCTTGCGGACAAAGGTATTATAAAAACAGAGCTTAATGAAACCGGAAAGCAAAGTGTATATAAAGTATTTAAAATTACGATGCAGGAAGTTGAAGATTTGTTTTTTGTCAGAAAAGCGATAGAGCCGATATCCGCATATTGGTGTGCCGAACATCCGTGGCTTATAGACGGTGAAAAACTTGAAGAGCTTGCACATAAATTCTGCTGCGGGTATATGCTGTACGATAAAGAACGCGATAAAAAGCTGCTTCTCAAAACTACGAAACTGGACAGAGAATTTCACAAGCTTATAGTAAATGCATCGGGCAATAAAATTCTTATTGATGCATATAAGTCGATAGAGAAAAAGCTGACATATCTTACAGCGATCACAGGCAGCGAGGTATCCGATTACAGCGTTAAAAATCTTGTAAAAATCGGTCATCAGCATGTCGCGATCAGCAGAGCAATAAAAAACGGCTTTGCGGAAGAAGCAAAAAATCTTATGAGCGAACATCTTAATTTCTGCATGAATATAAACAGAAGAAACTTCGATTGATTATGCTGTATAGTCTTTATTTAATAAAGAACAGAAAACAGTAAAATAACATTATTCTGTATTAAAATTGAACGACAATTTATTATTATGTTACCATTAAACCGAGGCGTCGGATAAATACCGATGACCTCGGTTTATAATTATTCAGAAATGAGGTGCCAAGATCATATGACTGAAATTGAAAAAAAGAGAGGCTTTCATTACGGATATTTGATTGTAGCCTGCTGTTGCATATTTTCCGCAACAAGCGTATCTCTTGCATTTGGATGTGCGGGAGTATTTTATACTCCTGTAAGTGAAGCGATAGGAGTCAGCAGAGGGGTATTTGTAATATCGTTTACCTGTATGTCGCTGACGGCAGGAATCGGAGTGAAAATTATGACTCCTTTTGTGGAAAAATACAGTCTTAAACTTGCAGTAACGGCGCTTTTACTGCTACAGTCTGGCTGTTATTTTGCGCAGGCGCAGTTCACAGATGTATGGATGTTTTATATAACAGGAGCGCTTCTCGGAGTCGTAGTGTCTCTTACACAGTCAATCGTGGCAACTGTTGCGATTACACGCTGGTTTAAGACAAACACGTCATTTTTTATCGGATTTAGCTCATCGATGGCAGGTGTCAGCGGGATTATTATCAATCCGATAGCGGGTAAAGTGATGGAACTGTATGGCTGGGAAGTGGCGTATATGATGTACGGTGCGATAATTTTGCTGCTTGCGATACCTTTTGCAGTCTTTGTTTTTAAAGATTTTCCTGAAGATAAAGGACTGGAACCGTACAGCGGAAAAAATAGAAACTTTGAAGAAGAAAACGACCGAAGCAACCGGCAGAATGAAATTAGTATAGAATATAGGGATGCTGTAAGATCAAAGGCATTTTTTGCGGTAACGGGTGCTATAAGCTGCTTTGTCTGCACCTGCTGTTTTGTACCGTATGTTGCATCGTACGCATCTTCGCTCGGAATGTCGATAACATTTGCGGCATCGCTTGCGGGGGCAGCGCAGATAGGATCACTTATAGGCAAGAATACTATCGGATTTGCCGCAGACAGAAATCCTATTTTTCTTGTTACGCTCGGACCGTTTGTGCCGCTTATCGGCCTTATAATACTTCTTGTTTCCGGAGGGCGCTCCGTGCCGCTTCTTTGCATAGGCATAGTGCTTGTTGGCTCAATATATGCAGCGTCAACAGTAGGAAGCCCGCTGGTTGTTATAGAAGTGTTCGGAATGAAAAATTTTATGAAAATTTATGGTTCTATATGTGTGTTCACATCGCTTGCGGGAGCGGCGGTAAGTCCGCTTATGGGTATGATTGTGGATCTGTGCGGAGGCAGCTTTAATGTAATCCTTGCAATCAGCGCCGCAATGTGTGCCGCATCTATTGTTTTGGGACTGTATGCATTTAAAGAAGGCAAAAAAATGAAAAAAATTTTGATGAAAGCGGAATATTCAGAATTATCGGAAAAAATTTTTGAAAGAGTATAGAAATATGAGTATAAATGTATATTCATACACAATTTGAAATGTTTAAAAAAGGTAAGCTATACTTTAGAAAATTAAGTGTGAGGCATACGCTTAAAAGAAAGGAGCTTACACTATGGAAAAAGGTATTAACAAGCAAGCCGCCGCAGTCGGTCTTGCGTTCTTCGCCGCATTGTTCGGCGCAGGAAACCTGATATTCCCTTCATATATGGGACTTGAATCGGGAAAAGTTTTAATCGGATTTGTTATGTTTATTATTTTGGACGCAGTATTCTCGGCCCTGGGTCTTGTTGCCGAATCAAAAAGACCTGACCAGAAGATGTCGACACTTGTAAGATGCGGCAGACCGATGTTTGTATTTACTACGATTATGGGTCAGTTTATCGGCTTCCTCTGTATAGTACCACGTACTTGTGCTACTTGTTTTGAAATAGGCATTAAACCACTTTTTCCGGAAATTCCGACTCTCGCATTTTCGGTAGTTTTCTTTATAATTACATTCCTGCTCGCAGTAAAACCAGGTAAGGTGGTAGATATTGTAGGAAAATATCTGACGCCGGGACTTATAGTATTGATCCTTATAATCGTTGTCAAAGGTCTCATTACTCCACTTGGCCAAATGGCAAGTGAGCCGCAGATTGATAATCTCTTTGCGGAAGGCGTTATTCAGGGATATCAGACAACAGATGCTATGGGAGCACCGACACTTGCTATTGTTTATATAGTAGGATGCCAGGCAGCCGGATTTAAAGAAAATAAAGTGATGTCAAAGATTCTGGTAAAAGCAGGTATTATAGCTTGTGTATGTATGGTAGTTATTTATGGTGGGCTTTTTATTCTCGGAGCTCAGCTTTCACAGGAATTCACTCCTGATGCAATCACATCAACTGCTCTTGTATCGGTAATTGTTGAAAGGCTTCTCGGAAGAATCGGGCTTGCAATCTTCGCACTTGTAGTGCTGCTGGCCTGCCTCACAACTGCGATAAGTTCATCATCGGGCGGTTCGCAGTACTGGATGATGTATACTAAGGATAAGGTTAAGTATGAATTTTATGTTGCGGCTTACTGTATCGTCGGCGTTGTTATGTCAATTATGGGCGTAAATAAGATTCTCGCTATAGCAGGTCCGTTCCTCTCGCTTTGCTTCCCGCCGTTCCTCGTACTCATTGTTCTTACTCTCTTTACAAACAAAATTAAGAACGACAATATATTTATCGCAGGTTCGTACGGTGCACTCGTATTTGCTATTATTCAGGACTTCACTCCTCTCGGTGAAATGCTTCCTTTAAGTGCGCTTTCGCTCGGCTGGGTTATTCCGGCAGCAATATGTGCGGCAGTCGGAGCGTTTATTCCGTCAAAGGTTTACAGAGATCCGGTTTGGGCAGAAGAGCTTGGAGTTGAACATACAAAGGGCATAGCCTAATAAAGACTTACTGCAGCTGCAGAGTTTATAAAAGGAGGGCAAAATGGTTCAAAAAGCAGATAGATTAAAGGATATTGAATTTTCAAAGATAAGGCTTCTTAATCAGAAAGTAGAGGAGCTTCAGGCTGAGGGCAGAGAAATGTGTACGTTTACGATTGGCCAGCCGGATTTTCCGACACCTCAATATATTAAAGATGCATGTACAAAGGCGCTTGCAGACGGATTTACGGGTTACGGATCATATACAGGTTCGCTTAATTTCAGGCAAGCTGTTGTTGACAAATATAAGAGGGAGAATGGTCTTGAGTTTAGCGCCGATCAGGTGATTGCATCAAACGGTGCGGCTCAGGCGGCGTATCTTGTGCTCACTACATTTGTCAATCCGGGAGACGAGATAATTCTGCCCAATCCGATGTATAATATTTATGATAATATCGGCAAAATTTGCGGTGCGGTTATCAAACATTATTCACTGAAGGAAGAAAACGAATTTCAGATAGATATTGAGGAACTAAAGGGGCTTGTTACCGATAAAACAAAGATGATTGTCATATGTTCGCCAAACAATCCTATCGGGGGCATACTTACAAAAGAAACGCTTGAAGGAGTTGCGGAAGCTGTTAAAGATAAAGATATTCTCATATGTTCGGATGAGATTTATGAGAGGCTTACGTATGACGGGGAAACTGCTCCATCACCGGCACTCATTCCATCACTCCGTGACAAGACTATCATCATCAATGGATTTTCAAAAGCATTTTCAATGACGGGATGGCGTATAGGATATGTTATTGCACCGATGCAGTATATGGAACCGCTGACACTTCATTCGGGATTCCAGATTTCCGGTATAGCGACATATAATGCGGAGGCTGCCGCGACTGCACTTAACGATGATGTCAAATATCATACCGTTGATACTATGAGAGACGAATTTGAAACCAGAAGAAATTATTTTGTTGAAGAGATAAATAAAACCGAGCATTTCTCGTGCCTAAAGCCGAAAGGCGCATTCTATATATTTATGAATATAAGAAAGACGGGAATGACTTCAAACGAATTCATTGACTGGCTGGTTGAAAACTATGGTGTTGCGATGGTAAACGGTGCGGTATTCGGTTCCGAAGGAGAGGGATTTGTAAGGATTTCATATGCGTCTTCTATGGAACAGATTAAAAGAGGGTGCGAACTGCTCCATGAAGCAGATAAAGCGCTTACCGAAATGGGGAGATAAACTGTTAAAAATATCGAAAGCTTAAATAAAGGAATTATGGTGAAACATAAGAAAGAAAAAAGGCGCGGGAACCGGTTTCCGCACCTTTTTTCTTTTCGTTATTTTGCTGTTTCACGTATTTCGGTTACGAAACCAAGCTTTGTTTCAATGTTAAAAAGCGGTATTATGCGTTGCATAGAAGACTGCATGACGGTTTCTGTCTTCCAATATTCTGATTCATTTGAGTCTGCAAAAGTATCAAGATATGAACGCAATTCTTCACGTGTTACTTCTTTGTATACCGGAGCTGAGTTCTGTGAATTCGCCGTGTTTTGTGCGCTGCTTGATGTATCTAGCAGGTAATATTTTGTACTGCTGTTTGTTTCCATATAGTCGACTTCAATATATGAATTATAAATATCGCCGTTTTTATTAATTTTTACGCGGTCGAAATGGAAATAATTTTCCTCATCGGTCAATGCGGAAATGTATCCGATAAAGTGATTTGTCGGTGCTGTGTAAAAGGCATCGAGACTTGCGTTTTCTATAATTGTGATATCGTCTTTCTGCATATATGTATGATTCAGCTGATGAGAAATATAGTAAAGAGCAGTCATATAATAATTTGGTGAAGCGCCGCCTGTCTCGATGCCGTCAGCCTCATATATCATAACATCAGCTTCTTCACCTGTAATTGGATGAACGCGGGCGGCAGATCCGAGTGTATCATTATATGTATTCTGGATTTTTGTGTAATACTCGTTTAATGAGAGTTCGGTGTTTGGATAATCGTAGTAGACAGTGCCCTGACCGTCCATCCAGCGCTCAACACACCAAATACCGCCATCACCCTGTGATGCTGGCTGTGAAAGAAGCAGTTTCCAGGTTTCACCTGTTGAGGCTGTAAATTCGGCAATTTTGTGTTCTCCGGAGTAGAATGTCATAGAATTTATGAGGTTTTGATTTTCCAGAAATGCGCGCAGCGAAACTTCGGAAGCACCTTTTGGCTCTGAGAAGAATTCACCGGAATAGTCGTTTCCCATATATGTAAGTTTATTCGGACCGGATTTTGATTCTGCAACAATAAGGACAGGCTCTCCCATACTTTCTGTGCCGAGAATCCAGCTATCCTTTTCAGCCATACCGCCTGCAAATATCACTTTGCTTATGTCGTCGGGTTTGAGTTTGTAACTGAGTTTATAAGCGCTTATAGTTCCGGAAACGTTATTATTTTCTGACTCTTCAACAGTAATTGAAACAAGCGGAGTAATGGAGGTTATTTCACTGTCTATAATCGTATATTCACCTAAACTGTTGTGGTAGGAAATACGGTCTTCAACAAAATCAGATGCGCATTCTTCTATATTGTCGTATGTTTTTCCAAGCATCGTGCCGGTATCTTTGGCAGCAGGATTGCACGCCAGAAGTGCTGAAGATACGGTAACTATGAGCGAAGCGGCAATAATAGTGCGCATAGCAGGTTTTTTATAGCTGAGAATATTTTTTATGCGTCCCTTAACGCCGTTTTCGCTGAAAGTAAGAGGAGTACCTCCTATTAAGCGAAAGCTATTTATTTTCCTGCGTGTTTTTGCATTCTGCGGGCTATATGCTGCGGAGAGCGCAAGCAGGGAAGAGGAGTATGGTTTTTTAATTTCGCTGCCCATAAGTTTTATGACTTTTTCGTCACAGGATTTTTCCATATCACGGCTCATAAGTGAAAAAGCAAGCCATACGAGAGGATTAAACCAATGAATACAGAGCACAAGAAAGGCAGCAATTTTTATAATATGGTCACCTCGTTTTATGTGAGTCTGCTCGTGCAGTATGATATAATCCGTTTCGTTTTCGGCAATACCACTTGGCAGATAGATTTTCGGATGCAAAAATCCGAAAACAAACGGAGATTTTATAAAGTCGCAAGTTCTGACTTCATTTGTTGCAATACTTTTACCGTAAGGTACTTTATACGAATGCATGAGTTTTCGTCTGAGAGATACAGAAGAAATGATAGTATACGCAAGAAGCACTGTGAGCACGGTAAGCCATATTGCCGTGAGAATTACGGATATATGAGCGCTGTTCTTAGTTATTTGCAGTGCCGGCTGACCGTATTCGACACCGGAAATATCAGTATTATTTGCTGCAGGATCAGGATTATCGCTCTGTTGTGTGTGATAATTAATGTCTGATAAAACAGCATTTGTATCTGTTTGTAAATCTTTGCCCGAAGCATTGTTTATATCGGCAGGGGCCGCATAGTTATCGTTTGCCGCGGTTTTTGCAGAGGAATTTTCAAAAATTTGCAACGCGTTTTCGGCAGCATCAAAAGATTGTGGAATAAAGCCAAAATTACTTTCAATGCCGAAGGGGCAGACAAGCCTGAATAAGACTGCCGTCCATAATATGTACGAAAAAATTTTGGGCGCGCCGATACGTGAAAGAATGACTCTTACCAGCAGTACAGCCAAAATTGCAAACGAGGCCGTAATGCTCATACCAAGCAAACATAGAAATATATATGTTAAATCCATTATTTTATATCTCCTTTCGGTATTTGTTATTCACCGGCATATTCATCTATTATGCGTTTGAGTTCATCAATCTCGGCTTTGCTGAGTCTGCTCTTACGTGTGAAAGCTGTGATAAATTTGGGAAGAGAACCGTTAAAAGATTCTTCAACAAAGATTCTGCTTTGCGCGGAGAAAAAGTCTTCTTTGCTTACAATTGTACGTATGGTGCCGTTTTCGTTTTTAAATACGCCTTTTTCTTCGAGACGGTGCAACAATGTGTAGGTAGTTGATTTTTTCCAATCAAAGCGTGCAAGGCAGAGAGCAACGAGTGCCGATGATTTGAGCGGAGCTTGTTGCCAAAGAATTTCCGCCATATCTAATTCGGCGGCAGTAAGTTTAAAATTTTCCATATGTAATTACCCCTTTCATTTTTACAATGCGCATCTGCTTTAAATCAACAAATAAAAAGCTTACAGACAAATATTTTACAGCTTTTCAATGCTCCGTATGGATTTAAAGTGTGGTCTACAATCTATAAACCATATCTTAAAGCGAGTTTACAACTTGTAGACTTAAATGTCAATAGTGATTCACAAATTTTTTTTAAATTCTTGAACATAAATGGCGTTTGTGATATTATATATTAGTAAATATGCCTCCATAGTTAAACGGATATAACAGTGGTTTCCTAAACCATCGTTGGTGGTTCGATTCCGCCTGGGGGTACCAGAACATAAAAAGGCCCGAAAGCACTTTCATTTCAGCGCTTTCGGGCCTTTTTTATACTGCCTTTGCTTTGGTTATTGTGCAAAATGGTAGTCTTTGTACCTTAACATCCATAAATTAACTTTTTTAAAAAAATATAGTAGAAATTAAAGAGCGTTTATGGTATACTGATATACAGAAAAGAGATACCTTAGATACGGTGGACGGTCGCTCCTTAAAATAAGGAGGTGATAGAGATGTTTATGTACATAACATTCGATCAGCTAATAGCTTTTTCAATGTTTGTTATAGCTCTCGTCGCCTTAATCTTAAAGATTAAGCGAAAGTAATTTACAAAAAATAAATTACCCGTCCTGACTCAGAATAGGACGAGTAATTTTACTCTAAACATTCTGGAGCGACCGTTCATCGGTAACTCTTTTCTTTATTATATATATAACCTTGCAAATTTGCAAGAAATTTTAAAAGGAAAGTATGAATTTTATATATGTACAGTCTTTGTCGCAATTTTTTCACGAAAGGCGCTATCGTGCTCAACAAACAGCATTGTAGGAGAAAATTCAGAGATAAGCATTTCAATCTGCATACGTGAATAAACATCTATAAAATTAAGAGGTTCATCCCATATATAAAGGTGCGCCCGTTCACAGAGACTTCTTGCTATAAGCACTTTTTTCTTTTGACCGCTTGAAAAATCGCGGATATCTTTTTCAAACTGTATTCGCTCAAAATTCATTTTTCTGAGTATGGTCTTGAACAGAGTTTCATCAATTTTACAATTATATGCGTAATCGGACAAAAGTCCGCAAAGGTGGGACGTGTCCTGAGGCACATAAGAAATCACAAGACCTGATGCGATAGAGATATTACCCGTATATGAAAATGCAGTATTTTCCAACATATTATGTGCTTCAAATGATAAGCTTGAATTTTGACGCGAAAGTACGCCGCTTTTAACGGCAAGAAGTTTGAGCAGACTGCTTTTGCCGCTGCCGTTTTTTCCGTCAAGAACTATACGGTCACCCTGTGTAACAGAAAAAGAAACAGTCCGACATACTGCTTTTCCGTTATAACACGGAGAAACATCGTAAAAAGAAGCAAGTGTATCTGCATAATGTGTAAGCGGTGAAAGTTTAAGACTTTCTGTTTTTTCCATGTTTTTCAGAAGCTTTGATTTTTCTTCGGCTGCTTGCTCCCTGCGTTTTTCTATATTTTTTGAACGCTTCATCATCTTGGCGGCTTTGTGTCCGATATAGCCACGGTCCGGCGGGCGGGTACCGAATTTTGAAGCTTCCGTTTGATCCGACCACGAAGCAGCACGCCGTGCAGCTTGATTTAGTCTGTCTATATCCTTTTTGATGCGTTCGTTTTGGACGGCTTCCGATTTTTGCCGCATCTCAAAGTTCTGCATAAAAGACGAAAAATTGCCGCTTTGCACTTCTATATCAGAACGATTTATTGATAGAATGTGATCGACACAGCCGTCAATAAAACGCCTGTCGTGCGACACAAGAATAAAACTTTTTTTCTTTTTGAGATACGCAGCAACAATTTCGCGCGCTTTTATATCCAAATGATTTGTCGGTTCGTCTATGAGCAGAAAATGCCCTTCATTCAGGAAAAGCGCCGCCAGCAGTATTTTTGTGCGTTCGCCTTCGGAAAGAAATTGAAATGGACTCCAGAGAACGTCTGAATCAACATCAAGATAAGAAAGTTCACGTATAAGTTCCCATTCTTCTGCAAGAGGGCAAATTTCACGGAAGATTTCCGCGGCTGTCTGTGATTTATCTGAGACGGCGTACGGAAAATAATCAAACTGCACTGAGCTTGTGATTTTTCCGCTGTATTTGTATTTTCCGAGCAGTAAATTGAGCAGTGTCGTTTTTCCTCTGC
>JAAWDW010000046.1 GCA_022793975.1 Bacillota bacterium | reverse complement strand
GGAAATACGGTAAAAAGCGGTGAAGATGAAAATGCGGAGGATAGCGGGAGAAACGATGCTACTGTGCCTGCTGCCAATCAAATGACTGTAGATGCGAAGAGCGCCGTTCTCATAGATGCCGAAAGCGGAAAGGTGCTTTTTGCTCAGAATGAAAACGATGAACTGCCTCCGGCATCGGTTACAAAAGTAATGACTATGCTGCTTGTGCTCGAAGCCGTGGACAGCGGCAAGATAAGTCTTGATGATACGGTGACAATATCGGAAAGAGCTGCCAGTATGGGCGGTTCGCAGATGTATATGGAACCGGGTGAACAGCATACTATGGAAGAAATAATGAAAGGCGTGGCAATGGTCAGTGCAAACGACGGCTGTGTAGCGGCGGCCGAGCATCTTTGCGGAACTGTGGAAATATTCGTTGAAAATATGAATAAAAGGGCTTCGGAGCTTGGAATGAAACATACAAACTTTGTAAATACAAACGGACTTCCGGCATCCGGACATTATAGCTCTGCGTATGATATAGCATTGATGTCAAAAGAGCTTATGAAGCATATGGACGGTCATACCTGGTTTACTACATGGCAGGATAATATTACGGTTGGTCTTCCGGGTAAGCAGACAGAATTCGGACTGACAAATACAAATAAGCTGATTAAACAATATCCGGGAGCTTTAGGAATTAAGACAGGATATACAAGTGATGCTGGTTATTGTCTTTCGGGTGCGGCCACACGCGACAATACAACTCTCATTGCCGTTGTAATGGGATGCAAAACAACCGATATAAGGCTGAAAGAGATAAGCAAGCTTTTAGATTACGGTTTTGCCAACTACGATACGGCAATAGTAGCGGAAAAAGGTCAAGTGATGGGTGAAATTTCTCTTGAAAAGGGAAATCCGGAAAAAATAAATGCTGTAGCAGCCGAAAAACAGACTGTTCTCGTGGGAAAAGGCGAAGCCGGTATTGTAAGTTCTCAGGCTATAATTTGGGATACGGTAAAGCTGCCGATAGAGGCAGGCGATCAGGTAGGAGAACTGGCGATATTTAAAGGTGAGGAGGAGATATTGAAAGTGCCGCTTGTTGCTGAAGAGTCTGCGGATAAAGTGGGGCTTATAGAAATTTACAGAAGAATGCTTCTTAAATTGGCGGAGTAAAGAATGACATTTATGGTTTTCCGGCATATAATGTATTGAATAGGAGGGAATCATATGAAGAAAGAATATGTACTCGCGTTTTCTTCCTTTTACAAGGCGTCGTATGCTCAGGAGAAGCTTGCAGAGCATGGGATCAGGGCAGCTGTCAGAAAACTCCCTCCGGAGCTTATGAAATCATGCGGATATGCTTTGTATCTGTCAACTTCATCGATACAAAGTGTAGCTGATATTCTTGAAAGAGATGAGATAGAGTTCCGCGGCGCGTATGAAATAGGAGATATGGGCGGAAAAAACGCTTACAAAAGGGTATTGTAAATAAAACAGTATAAATTAAATAAAAATGTAAAAAGAGCAGGGCATAAAATCAGCCGTGCTCTTTTTTATTATGATCGTAAATTTAGATTTTGTTTATTTGAGATTTTCGGGATTAAGTCCTTGAAGTTCGGGAAGCACGAATATGCCGTCTTTTCTTATGAGAACATCGTCAAACCATATTTCACCGCCGCCGTAATCTTCACGCTGTATCATGACAAGATCCCAGTGAATAGAACTGTGATTGCCGTTTTGAGCGTCTTCGTATGCGCGTCCCGGTGTCAGATGAAACGAGCCGCAGATCTTTTCGTCGAAAAGTGTATCTTTCATAGGATGAAGAACGTATGGGTTTACTCCGATAGCAAATTCTCCGAAATATCTTGCACCTTCATCTGTATCAAGAAGCTGATTTATACGCTCGTTATTGTTTGCGGATGCGTTTATGATTTTGCCGTCTTTTATTTCAAATACAATGTTTTCAAAAGTAAATCCCTGTTCTTCGGACGGTGTGTTGTAAGAAATTTTGCCGTTCATTGAATCACGTACAGGAGCCGTGTATACTTCTCCGTCAGGAATGTTTCTGAGTCCGTCGCATTTTATTGCCGGTATCCCCTTGATAGAGAATGTGAGATCTGTCCCCGGACCTGTAATTCTGACTTTGTCCGTTTTTTCCATAAGAGCTACCAAAGGATCCATAGCATTGCTCATTTTTTTATAGTCAAGTGTGCATACATTGAAATAGAAATCTTCAAACGCTTCAAGACTGCTGTTTGCAAGCTGAGCCATAGAGTTGTTCGGATATCTGAGAACTACCCATTTAGTTTCGTTTATACGGTAATCGAGAACAGGTGAATTGGCTCTGTTATAGAGCGCTAGCTTCTCGGACGGAACATCGGAAAGTTCAGCTGTGTTTCCGGCACCGCGTACGGCGATGTAGGCCTGCATACCTTTCATCTGCATAAGCAGGTATTCGTTCATAAATTCAAGCTGCTTTTCCTCGGCTCCGAGCATTATTTCTCTGGTAATCTGCGAATCTCTTATTTCAGCATACGGATATCCGCCGCATTTATAAATTTCTTTTATAATTTGTCTTACGAGCGGTTTGCACTCCGCCCCTTCATAAGAAACGAGCACTTTTTCGCCTTGCTGTACATTGCACGAATAGTGTACGAGAAGCGAGGCAAGTTCATTTATTCTTACATCCATTATAATACCTCCGAATAGTAATATATTGTTAAATACGAAATCTAATATGTAGTATACTCCAAAATCAGATAATTTAAAAGAAAATATTGCATAGACGTATATGAAAATTTATATGTGCTGCCATTTCAGACGAAGTGTTACCGTAAAGCGTGAACCGATATCAGGCTTGC
>JAAWDW010000045.1 GCA_022793975.1 Bacillota bacterium | reverse complement strand
ATTGTGAAAGAAGGGTAGGTGTATAGTCAATATTGCCAGAAGAAGAATACCAATCAAGTCCGGTATTCTCGCCTTTGGTGTTGCCGAGCGGATCTGCACCGCGGCTGTGACGCGCACGCGCCAAAGCTTCGGGAGACAATCTAAGATTCTCTGTATTTGCGTTAGTATCTATTCCGCTTCTGTGAATTGAAATTTCAGATGCGGTAATAGGCGCATAGCACCAACAGATATTCGAACTGCCCTGATCCTTGACAGGCGGAACAATACCGTAATTTCTGCTATCAAAACGCGGCAATTTTGCGACTTCTGAAGGATTTGTATTTTGCAGTTCCGCAAGACTTTGCGGAGCTTTTGCATCAGGTATATTCGGATCCGGTTCCTGCCATTCTTCATCCGCGGGTTTTACCGTAAATGAAATAACGGCCTCTCCTATTTTTTCATTACTGTAAGTAACGGTAATAATACTTGTATATTCACCTGCAGCAAGTCCTGTTTTAGGAGCAACTGTATAATTTCTGCTATCCGTCTCAGCTCCGGGAGCAAGGGCTATATTGCCGCTTGGCTGCGTAAGCTCAAAATAATCACCGCTTAATGACATATTAACTTTACCGTAAATGTATGATTCGCCTGTGTTCCTGAGAATTACAGGTTTTGCTTCGGGCTGCTGATATCCTTCAAAAATTTGCGAAAATGAAGGTACTGAAATGCTTAAAGACTGAACTGCCTTAGAAGTTTGATCAATCAATACTTCTTCCGCTGCTGCCGCCGGTATTGCTGCGGTAATTATACAAAATGCTTGAAAAACACATAAAAATTTGCTTAATTGTCTCTTAATCATATTTTGCTCCTATCTTAAATGTGCCAAATTTTTGAATAAAGATATATACAATTATACATAATTATTTTGTCAGCGCAAACATCGAAAAATAAAATTAAAATATTTTCTGCTGTAATATTGATTTATTCTTTAAATAAGGGTATAATATTTTCGACATATGACGGAAACCAATTAGATAAAAATTATAGTAACAAAGAAAAAGAGGGCACTAATATGGCAAGACCGAGTAAATGCAGAAGAATATGTTCAGAACCGGCTTACGACAGTTTTACTCCCGGCGGAATAGCCTGCAGCGGTAAAATCATCCTTACTGTTGACGAATATGAAGTGATCCGCCTTATTGATCTTGACAAGCTTACTCACGAGCAATGCGCAAAGCAGATGGATATATCGCGGACAACCGTAACGGAAATTTATGAAAGTGCACGCGAAAAGATTGCGGACAGCATAGTCAACGGCAAAAATCTCGTGATTTCCGGCGGACATTATAAACTCTGCGACGGTACGGCTTCCGATTATTGTCACAAATTTTGCAGAAGAACAGAACATACAGCTCAAAACGCGGCTGTAAAAACGAAAGGAGCAAACACTATGAGAATTGCGGTAACTTATGAAAACGGAGAGATTTTTCAACACTTTGGACATACGGAACAGTTTAAAATTTATGATGTCACAGACGGAAAAATCACAAATGAAAAGATAATAGATACAAACGGCAGCGGACACGGCGCGCTTGCCGGACTCCTCAGCGAGATTGGGGCAGATGTTATCATCTGCGGAGGCATAGGAGGTGGAGCTCAGAGCGCACTTGCCGAAGCCGGAATAAAACTTTACGGAGGTGTTTCGGGAAAAGCGGATGAGGCTGTAAAAGCTTTGCTTGCAGATACACTCGATTACAATCCGGATGTACACTGCGATCATCATGATCACGCACATGGTGCAAACGATCATGACTGTGGAAGCCATGGACACAGCTGTCATAGCCATGGAGAAGGCGGTAACTGCAGCGAAGATAAACACGGATGCGCAGGAAACGGAGGACACTGTCACTAATCTGAAACACGTAAAACATAAAAATATTATGACAAACACTGAATATAAACTTATTCGCTCAAAACGCAAAACCTTATCGCTCATAATAGACGGTAACGCTGAACTAATCGTCAGAGCACCAGCTAAAATGCCTTTGTATGAAATAGAAGCGTTTATAAAAAAGAAACAAAAGTGGATTTGTGCAAAGCAGCAAGAAATATCTGATCTAAATCAAAAGTACGAAAAAGTAAAAACAGAAAGCGGAAGTCATATCCCTTATCTGGGACTTATGTGTACAATTGTTAAATCCGATACAACAGAAATATATATGTATGATTCCAAAATATTTATAAACCACAGCACGGATATAAAAGAGCTGATAAAATGGATGAAAAAATCAGCTCTTAAGCTGTTAGAAAAACGTACAGAGATATTCTCAAACCTTATGAATACCGAATATACGGCTGTTAAAATATCAGAAGCCAAAACACGATGGGGTTCGTGCAGTGGAAAAAACAGTATTAATTTTTCGTGGCGGCTTATTATGTGTCCGCCGGAAATCATCGATTACGTCATAATTCACGAACTCTCTCATACAATACATAAAAATCACAGCAAAGCGTTTTGGAATACAGTCGAAACATTTCTGCCTAATTATAAACAAACAAGAAAATGGCTTAAAGAAAATTACAAACTGATGGATATAATATAAGACTTATTTGAATTTACAGACTATTAAACGCTTCAATCTCCGAAAAATGGGTATTACATATCTATAATAAAAATCTCGGAATTTTGAGGAGGTATGAGATGAGTGCTATTTTTGAGCGTATAAGTATAAGAAAGTATGAAAACAGACCGGTAGAAGATGAAAAAATTAAAGAAATTATCAAAGCCGGCTGTGCTGCTCCTTCTGCAGGTAATCAGCAGCCTTGGGAATTTTATGTCGTAAAAAACCGTGAAATTCTGAACAAACTTTCGGAGGTACATCAATGGTCCGGACTTATAAAAGACGCTGCTTTTGCAATAGTTCCATGTTATAAAAATGAAGGACTTTGGGCTCAGGAATTTGCACATGTCGATATGGCCGCCTGCACGGAAAATATGCTGCTTGCTATTACTGAGCTTGGGCTCGGCGCCGTATGGATCGGTATAGCTCCCGATGAAACAAGAATGAAGATGGTAGACAATATACTTTCACTTCCTGGTAATCTTTCATCGTTTGCAATTATTCCTGTAGGCTATCCGGCAGAAAACCGTGCACAAGAAAACAGATATGATGAATCACGTATTCATTTTGCAGAATAGAACATATGTAAATAATAAATAAAAACGGAATGCCGATAAAGATTATAACAGCATTCCGTCTTTTATTACTCATTTTTATTTTTAAGTGCAGATAAATAATTAATCAGAATCTCCGTCTGCTCAAGCATTTCATCTTTTTCAACTCCAAAACCGACTGCATTCATTTTTTTATTGCGCCTCGCCGCCAAAGAGCAGGCAGTTTCACCAAAAGTTCTTATTTTACGTGATTCTTTACCTATAATTTCTTTCATCTGCACGTCCAAGTCATCTATAAGCGTACTTGAAGCTGTTGCATACCCGTTTTCAAGTGTTTCGTCTTCCGAGTAATAATCTGTTTCAATTCTGTTTTCCCATACCGGCATACCGCTTTTTACACTGTACGATATATCACAAAGACTGCATATAGTATTAAATTCGGAACTCATTTCCGCAAGGATAGCGCTGCTTTTACTGTACGCACATACTTCTATTTCAAGATTACCGCTCGTTGTGCGTATTTTCCCTACATTTGCTGCCGCAATGACTTCACCTGCATCATCTTTCAGATAAGTACCGTCTATACATGTATAAAGAAAGCTTATGAGATTTGCCGTATCTTCATACGAAATCACCTTGTCAGGTGCTTCAACTTCGTTAAAACTAAAGAAATATCCGCTGTTTTCATCAGCATACATATTATCAAATTCTTCTTTAGTTTCATTGATACTTTTGGCAAACTTAGAAAAATCATTCTGATTTATAAGAACAGTGCAAGATACTGCTGTTGGATATGTGTCGGCAGATTCTCCGCCGTTAAATCCCGCAACTTCAAGAAGTATACTGTCACTCTTTGCGCGTGCAAGTATATCGCCGATATATGTTATCGGATTTCTGTGCAGATGAAGATCACTATATGGAATGTCTTCTGGGATATATACCGATATTTCATATGCTTTTGTATATGACGGAGATTCCCATTCAAGATTATGTGTTATACTGTAGTATTCACTGCCGGCACTGCCTACAAGAAGTTCATATTTTTTGCACCAATCAAGACTTATAAAATTATCGGCGCCGAGTAAATAGGTATCACTTATATTTTTAATACTGTCAAAATCAGAAGTAAATATCACGCGAAGCAATCCATGTTGTGTGCTTTCGCTTACGATATACATTGCTATACTTGCGCAAACAGCTGTATGTTCCGGATTGTCTAAATCTATTGTGCATTGAAACAGGGTAGAATCAGCATTTTCGTATCCGGGAGACGGATCTGATGTCATAATTATATTTGAGTTTGCATCACGAACTGACTTAATATCCATACTGCCGGCCCATTCCGCAAGATAAGCGGCTGCATCTTCCGAAGTTTCGGCGCTATTAATAATCTCATATATTTCATCATAATTATCGTGAAGCATTGTCTCTGTTTGTTCTTTGGAACCGTCTTCACAGCCGTAAAGCAAAAATGACTGCAGCAAAACAGTTGTAATTATTATAAAAGAAATTACTTTTTTCATCATTGCACCTCATATGCCAAAGTATTTTTAATAATACCATAACGAGAAGCAAAATAACATATCTTTATCAAAAAATTCATTATAAATTCAATATTCGTTAAACATTACATAATAATATAATTATGTAAATTAATCTGTCAGTTTAATACTTTTAATCAACATATAAACTATGCAAAATTGCAGACATTAAAAAAATTTTTTGTTCATAATAGGCTAAACACTTCTGTTTCTAAGGGATACGCGAAAAGGCAAAAAAAGGGTCGTAAAAAAGGTAAAATTTATGCTTGCTTTACATGCTTGAAAGTTGTATATTAAATAGTGCATAGCACGTTTGGCATACCATATCTTGTATATGACAACTGTGTGTGATTTATGCGAAATAATTAAAACTTACAAAATATATGAGGAGGATCAAACTATGGACAGCATCAAGAAAATTGTAAAGCGAGATGGGAGAGAAGTCTATTTTAATATAGATAAAATTGCCGAGGCAATTTTCAAAGCTGCTCAGGTACTCGGCGGCAACGATAAGGATATGGCAAAATATCTTGCAAGACAGGTAGAACTTTATCTGCTTGAAGTCTGCCACAACGAAACTCCTACAGTAGAACAGATACAGGATGCTGTTGAAAAGATACTTATAGAAAACGGTCACGCACGTACTGCAAAAGAATTTATTCTTTACAGAGCAGAACGTACACGTGTAAGGGAAATGAATACCCGCCTCATGAAAATATACGAAGATCTCACTTTTAAAGAGGCCAAGGACAATGAAATTAAACGTGAAAACGCAAATATAGACGGCAATACGGCAATGGGTACTATGCTCAAATACGGTTCTGAGGGAGCAAAGGAATTTTACAAGATGTATGTTTTAAATCCTGCACACTCAAAGGCACACGAAGAAGGTGACATACATATTCATGACCTTGACTTCCTTACGCTTACGATGACTTGCTGTCAGATAGATCTTGTAAAACTTCTTAAAGGCGGATTTTCAACGGGTCACGGTCATCTGAGAGAGCCGAATGACATCGAAAGCTATTCCGCACTTGCATGCATAGCTATACAATCAAATCAGAACGATCAGCACGGCGGTCAGTCAGTGCCTAATTTTGATTACGGAATGGCGCCGGGCGTAAGAAAGACATATAAAAAACTTTATTGGACCAACCTCGGAAAGATGCTTGATTTTCTGCATGACAGAGAAGACGGCAGCGACGTAATAAAAGAACTCGGAAAGAAAATAGAAGCAGATTACGGCGTATATCCTTGTATGGCCTGGGACAACAATTACAAAGAACTGGAACTTGCGGAACTGAAAAAGCTCGTTTCCGAAGAAGATGCGCTTCATATGCAGGACAGAGCGACAAAATTTGCCGACAAAGAGATAAGAAGAAAGACCTATCAGGCAATGGAAGCCCTCGTACACAATCTCAATACAATGCATTCGAGAGCGGGAGCGCAGGTACCTTTCAGTTCGATAAATTACGGAACGGATACGTCTCCCGAAGGCAGACTCGTTATGGAGAGCGTTATGCTTGCAACGGAGGCCGGTCTCGGAAACGGGGAAACTCCGATATTCCCGATACAGATTTTTAAAGTAAAAGAAGGCGTAAGCTACAATCCCGGAGATCCGAACTACGATCTTTTTAAACTCGCATGCAAAGTATCTGCCAAGAGGCTTTTCCCGAATTTTTCGTTTATAGATGCTCCGTTCAATCTTCAGTATTACAAAGATGGCGACTATGATACGGAAGTAGCTTATATGGGCTGCCGTACACGCGTAATCGGAAATGTATACGATCCGGAAAGACAGGTTGTTTCAGGCAGAGGAAATCTCAGTTTCACATCAATAAACTTGCCGAGAATAGCTATAAAATCCAACGGAAATCTGGAAATATTCTTTGAGAATCTCGACAGAATGATTGATCTGGCAATGGATCAACTGTATGAAAGATACAGAATACAGGCATCAAAGAAAGTGAGAAATTTTCCGTTCCTTATGGGTCAGGGCGTATGGCTTGATTCAGACAAACTCGGTCCGGATGATACTATTGAAGAAATAATAAAGCACGGTACTCTTTCGCTGGGATTTATCGGTCTTGCCGAATGTCTCAAAGCTCTTATAGGCAAGCACCATGGCGAATCAAAAGAAGCACAGACTCTCGGACTTGAGATTATAGGATATATGAGAAAAAGGATGGACGATAAGTCAAAAGAGACGGGACTGAACTGGACATTGCTTGCGACTCCTGCCGAAGGTCTTTCCGGTAGATTCGTCAGAATAGACAAACAGAAGTACGGAATAATAGAAGGAGTAACTGACAAAGATTATTATACAAACAGTTTTCATATTCCTGTTTATTATAACATCGGGGCATTTGATAAAATCAAGCTTGAAGCACCGTATCATGCGCTTACAAATGCCGGTCATATCTCATATGTTGAGCTTGACGGTGATCCACTCAAAAATCTCGATGCATTTGAGAAAGTCGTAAGATGCATGAAAGAATCCGGTATCGGTTACGGTTCCATCAATCATCCGGTTGACAGAGATCCGGTATGCGGATTTACCGGCATCATAGATAACGAATGTCCTCACTGCGGCAGAAAAGAATTTGAAAGCGGAGAAGGTTTCGAAAGAATAAGAAGAATAACAGGCTACCTTGTAGGCACAATGGATCACTGGAACAGCGCCAAGACGGCAGAAGAGGCAGACCGTGTAAAGCACGGTGTGCGCGAAGAAATTTAAAATTCTCAAAACCTGAACGCAAAATCTCAAAGGAGTTTTACAATGGGAGAAAACGAAGTAAAAACAATAAGAATAGCCGGGGTTTACAGAGAGTCGATAGTGGACGGACCAGGCATAAGATTTACAGTTTTCTGCCAGGGATGCAGTCATAACTGCGAAGGCTGCCACAATCCCGAAACACACGATTTTAAAGGTGGTTATGACTGCGATATTGAT
>JAAWDW010000044.1 GCA_022793975.1 Bacillota bacterium | reverse complement strand
TCTGCGTCCGGACGGCAAAACCCAGGTTACTGTCGAATATGACGGAGATAAGGTTAAGAGAATAGATACTGTGCTTATCTCGACTCAGCATGATCCGGATGTTACTTCCGAGAAGATTAAAAACGATATGATAGAATATGTAATAAAACCGGTAATTCCGGCAGAGTTGCTTGACAGTGATACAAAATATTTTGTAAATCCTACGGGACGGTTTGTAATAGGCGGACCTCAGGGAGATTCGGGTCTTACGGGAAGAAAGATTATTGTAGATACATATGGTGGATATGCTCGTCACGGTGGAGGTGCTTTTTCCGGAAAAGATCCTACAAAGGTGGATCGCTCTGCAACATATGCGGCAAGATATGTGGCGAAGAATATAGTTGCCGCAGGTATTGCTGAAAAGTGTGAAATACAGCTTGCATATGCGATAGGCGTTGCGAGACCTGTCTCGATAATGATAGATACTTTTGGTACAGGCAAAGTGAGTGATGATAAAATTGTGGAGATAGTTGATGCCAATTTTGATTTACGCCCGGCGGCAATCATCCGTGACCTCGATTTGAGGCGCCCGATTTATAGGCAGGTGGCAGCTTACGGCCATTTTGGCAGAACTGATATAGATGTGCCGTGGGAGAAGACAGATAAGGCGGCGAAACTTGCAGCTGACGCGGGAATTTAAGTGCAGATTTTCGATAAGGGAAATTTTTACAAAAAAGGAGATATGAATTATGAAGACTTTAACACCGAGCGAGGCTTGGGACTTGCTGAATGAATATAATAAAGGAGATTTCCATTTGAAGCACGGACGCATAGTCGGCGACGTGATGCGCTGGTATGCGGAACAGCTCGGATATGCGGATGAAGCTGATTTTTGGGAGACCGTGGGAATTCTGCACGATCTTGATTTTGAGTTATATCCTGAAGAGCACTGTGTAAAAAGTCAGGAGATAATGAAAGAACTTGATCTGGACGAAAGACTTATCCATGCGACTGCGAGTCATGGATACGGAATGTGCGTGGATATAGAGCCTCAGCATGAGATGGAAAAAGTGCTGTTTGCGGCAGATGAGCTTACAGGGCTTATAGGAGCGGCAGCTATTATGCGTCCGTCAAAGAGCGTGGATGATCTTGAGGTGAGCTCGGTAAAGAAAAAATTTAAGGATAAGAAGTTTGCGGCAGGCTGTGATCGTGAAGTGATAAAAAGAGGTGCTGAAATGCTCGGCTGGGAACTCGAAAAGCTCATAGAGCAGACGATTCTTGCAATGCGTGCGAGCAATGCCGTGGATTAATTTTTGGCAGTAATATTTTTAAGGAAATTAAAATGCACTTTTGATTGTTTGCAAATAGTCAAAAGTGCATTTTATGGTTTATATAAAGATAAATTTATACTATTTTAATGATTTTCAGCTGTGCTTTACTGTAAAAAGCTGCGCGGCAGACGCTTAATTATAGCTATGCCGACTATCATTTTAAGGGCATCGCCCGGTAGGTACGGTACAACACACATCATAAGCGAAGGCAGAATTTTATTGCCTGTAACGTACATAAACCAGATTGTGCCGGCAGTGTAAAGAAGGAGCGTTCCCAAAATCATAGCCAAAGCGATTTTAACTATTGAAGGCTTTGCGGCACTGCTGTTCATATGCGTAATAAATCCGCAAACAGCCGCTAAAATCATATAGCCGATTATGTAACCGCCCGTAGGGCCGGCAATGATACCAAGCCCGCCTGCACCGCCGCTGAAAACGGGCGCGCCTATAGCACCGAGGAGCACGTATACTATCTGCGCCAAAGTTCCGTAGACAGGACCGAGGATGCAGCCTGAGAGCATTACGGCAAAAGTGGCCAGATTTACGGGAACCGGAGTAAAAGGAAGCGGAATTGAGATCCAGGAGCAAATGGCTGTGAGGGCTGTAAAGAGGGCACATAATGCAAGTACGGTAACATTTGAGCGGCTGCCGGAGATATTAGATGTATTTGCCGCCTGATTTATGTTTGTTTTTGTATCGCTGTTCATAAGTTATTCTCCTTTGTTATTTATGATATAGAGTATGATGCTGTAGACAAGAGAAAACAGCATTTTGAATAATACAGTTTACGGCTGAAACGCAGACTGTGATAATTATCTTAAACGGATACTGATTTCACCGGAGCTCAATGTTTCTTCGGTACCGTCTTCATAACGTACGATGAGTCCTCCGTGATCGTCAATATCAAGAGCAAGAGCCGGCAAGCCGCAGCTTTCGGAAGAAGGGGCGGGATCTTGTGCGGAGCCTGCTGCAGTTTTTGCGGCAGACGGAAGTCCGCGTTTATAAACTGTGATCGGCTGGCCGATTACCATGCTTTTTTGTCTGTATTTTTTAATATAATAATCGGGGTCCTGTGCGGTGTAGTATTTCATAAAGAAATTCAGGAATGCAGCTGCAAGGCGGTTTTTTCCGTCCGCCTCCGGCTCGTCAAATACAGCGCATATTATGTCTTTAAGTTCATCCGGAAAACCTTCTTTCGGTGCGTATGCGTTGAAGCCGATACCGAGAACGGCGTGATCCAGCAGCCCGTCTTCAAGACCGAATGATGCTTCTGTGAGAATGCCCACTACCTTTTTCTTTCCAATGTAAACATCGTTGACCCATTTAATTGACGCTGTATTGTTTGAAACTGATTCTATCGCTTCACAGGCCGCGACTGAAGCAATCGTGGTAATGCGCATTGCCTGCTCGGCTGAGTAATTTTTAGGACGAAGAAGCATACTCAGATACACTCCTGTATCGGGAGGTGAGAAAAAGCTGCGTCCGAGGCGTCCTTTGCCGCCGGTCTGTCTGTTGGCAAGTACGGTATATCCGTCCTGCAGCTCCCCGTTCTGAGCTCTTTCGCGTATATAAGTGTTAGTGGAATCAACGACGGGAAGCACAGTTATTTCAAGCTCGTCGCAGAGCGGACCGAGATATTTTGCTATGCCTTGTGCGGAAACAATATCGGTCTCGGTTGAGAGCGAATAACCCTTGTTTGGTATCGCTTCGATATTGTAGCCGTCGTCACGCAGATTCTGCACCGCTTTCCATACCGCAGTGCGGGAGCAGCCTATATTTTTTGCGATCTCTTCCCCCGATAAAAAGACTCCTTTGCTTGATTCGAAGAGTTCAAGCAGTTTTTCCTTTGTCGTCATAGGTATTACCTCCTAATGAAAGCTAATATATCATAGCACAAAAGCATTGTCAACTAAAAATTTTTTAAAGTTAACAATCTGGTGCGACTGTCTGAGTCGTAAATATAAAAAATTTACCATATATGCTTAATATATTTAGCGGTGTATCAAAGGTA
>JAAWDW010000043.1 GCA_022793975.1 Bacillota bacterium | reverse complement strand
ATTACGGGAACAATACTGTCAGCTGTATTTGTATCTCCACTATTGTTCCCGTTTTTATGCTGGCTTTCTGCTGATGTACCTTTTTCCAAATATATAACTTTTAAATTATCAATCGCTGCATATACATCTCCGGGTCTCGTACCATAAAATTTTACCCCAAAAGATACAGTATTCCTGCCTTCAGGAAGAATATACGGATGGGTATATGTACCGCTGTCATCGGAGATATGAATATTTCTGTACCAGCGCTCGCCGTTCACATTGATATATACTTCATCGGGAGAATTCTGCTCTCCTGCCAGAATGTAGTCAAACTGCAGAATCGCGGTTTCGCCTTTTTCAATTTCAAAAGTTAATTCCGAAGTGTCAGTAACAGCTTTATTCTTACCTCCGATATCATCAGCAAATACCATTTCCGCACCGTAATACTTACCTTCATGTACTCTTCCTTTTTCCCATCCAGAAAAATATTTATTTAGTGTTTCCACCGCAGTAAAATCTTCATTCTGCACGGCAATTACAGTATATGTATCTCCCGTAAGTTTTGCATTTTGAGGTATTTGCGTCTTCTTTTCTAATTGTATTTCCAGTGGCAATGCAGCATCTCCTGCATATTCCAATTCGTAATAATACTCAGTATCCGGCAAGAGCTTATATTTTTTCTTTGCGGTAACCGTTTTTCCTTTTTCAAAAACATCATCTGCCGTGCCGCTGCCGCCTGCACTTACTTTAATGCACTTCCCATTGCCTCCTGCCGCACTTATTGTTTCTGCTGCAAAAGAAGTCTCAGTTTCAGTATTCATAATCATCAGTATATTATCAGAAACTGACAAACTGTTTTCCGATTGTTCGTACAAACTGTTTTTCAGCTGCTCATCATCTATCTGTGTGATATTTTCTACAGGTCTGTCATTAAATGCGTCTGCTGCGCTATCACAGAGAATTACTGCTGCAATATCTAAATCTGCCGTAAATTTTTTAGGGGCGAATTTATTTATATAAACAGAAAGTTCACTGTCCGTTGTCTTGGGAAGCCTCGCCACTTTTAATGACTGTTCGTTTCCTTCTGCTCCGTATTCTATTCCTGCATTATCCCGTGAATATGCGCTTACTATGTAGTCATCAGTTACTTTACCGTATTCGCATACAGGACCGCCAATACCAAGCTCCCCATATTTTGTCAAGCCGTTCACATAGCGCTGTGCCGTGCCGCTCTTGATATCAAAGACAATCTGTGAAAATGATGTGTAATAATAATTACTGAGCAGAGAACCGTCAGAAATACTTGTCGCCCAGTCACCGTTATTAACTATTACTTCATTTCCGATCTGCACGGCATACATAGCTTTTGCCGCGTCACTGCCGCTTCCCGGAGGTGCGCTATCGCTCACTTTGCGCACATAACTGTATGATGCGGATTTTCCGCCGCTTCCCATACTGCCGTATGTCGAATCTAAAGCACCGCCTGTACCGTTTGCCTGCATATCAGCACTGTACACATCCATATAAATTCCGTAATCTTTTTTATATCCGTTCTTTGACGATCCGGTACGTATATCAGTATTATACATTACTATAATATAATCAAATGTACCGTTGTCTTTATAGGCCGGTATTATATCATGTCCGTTTCCCGTTTTCCAGCCGGAAATACAGGCAGTCTCTCTTCCATTACAATCAAAAACATATGCAATGCTCTTCCCGTCCTGACCTATACATACTCTTTCGTCCACACCGATGCCCACGACATTATACGTGCTGTTATATTTTGCCTGTGACGGATAAATTTCTTCAAACCGCAGATTTTCATTTGTTAAATTAAAAATTCCGTGTGCCAATTTCATTCCTTTTCCCGCAAAAAAATGTACCTCGTTATTTATTCTTCTCGTATTTCCCGCATCGTCACAATAAGACGATTTCATACAAATGTCCCCCGAATAAAGCTTCTTAACATTTCCGGTTTTTAAATCTACATAATAAACACCGTCCGCTCTGACAGTATATATACGTCCGTTTTCCGCATAGTTATCGTCTCCGAATGCAAGTGGCACAGCGGCTGTATATGCGCCGGTTTTACCATCGTATATCAGCGTTTTTTCATCACTTCGGAAAAACAGATATTGACTTTTATCATCGAGAGCCATCCCTTTAATCTTGGAAATGTTGTTATGTCCAAGTTGTTCTTTTGTTACAGTAACGGTCCATTTGAGATTTTGTTTATTGTCTTTGCCGCATAAATCATAGGCGTTTATAGTATAAGGTGCTCCTTGCTTATAGTTATATATTTTGCTCATTCCCGTATCTCTTGTCCACTCACCGTCTACTGTATAGAGAGTATTTTTACCGCAAACATACCAGTTTTTTTCGAGAAATGTATCCCCTGCACCGTAACCATATCCGCGCGTAAGTGTAAATATACTGTCCGCAGTATCACTTTTATTCAATTCCGATGCACTTTTTATTGTCTTTATATCGATTTTTGCATTTATTCCTCTTTCAAAAAGTGTATTGCGTATTGCAGATGTCTTTGTTTGCAGTTTTGTCAATTCATTATTTTCATTTTTAATTTCTTCTTTGTTGTCTTGATTTTGAGCCGGTTTTTCAGTGCCCAATGATGTAAGAAACAACAGATTCGCCGTTTTCATTCTCATTGAATTCAGACTCACTATAGGTGCTATATTTATAACATTAACTTGTGTTTCCGCACTGCCCGAAAGTATATCTTTTTCGCTTATATATTCCGGCAGTGTATCTTCTATCCACTTTTCCGTAACCTCAAGTCGGATATCAAGTTTTCCGACACCTGTCTTTTCATATATAACAGCTTTCCAAGTGCCGAAAGAAGCATCGCGTATATTACAATCATCTGTAATTACCGGATTGCCTGCGCTGTTTATGTTTCCGGCAGCAGAATCTTTACCGTTTCCTGCTTTATGCCACTTTGTTTCTCCCCGTTCTCTTACATACCATACTCTCTCGGCATCGTCACCGTCATAAACTGTGGCATCTTCCGCATAAATATATGCAATGCTGCTCTGTTCATCACGTAGCTGCTCCTTTTCGGCATCTATAATAACTTGTGGTGCTTGATCCGGAAATACTTTAAAGGCTTTTTCTACAGTATCTGTGTATCCTCTGTCATCTCTGGCATATATTCTGTATGTCATTTCTGTTTCTTCATTATTTTTTGTAAGAAATTCCAATCTTACTCTCGTAAAAAGATTATTGCTACCGTCATTTATAATTGCCCTTGTTTTTATAAACGCCGAATTTTTAAAAGAATTCTTTCCTCCATATGTATCATAGTTTAAATGTACACGCTCTGCTCCGCCTTTTTTCTCTATTTCCATCCAAAGTTCTTTAAGCGGATGCTGCGGATTTACCGCTATTTCCGCAATTATTATTTGCTTTCTGTTTTGTTTCTGTGTGCCGCCGAGTACTGACGATATGCTGGGCGTTCTCAGTACATCTATGTACTTTTTATCTGTAAGTTTAAGCCCGCCTTTAATTGTTACGGCAAGCAGCACCTCCGCCCGTCCCGGCTGTGCAAATGACACTTCCGCAGAAGTGTCCCCGCTCCTTTTGGCGCTACTGCCTGCTCCTGATGTTCTGAAACTGTTTAACGCCAGTTTTTCATCATACATTCTCGCTGCTCCGTAAGTTTTTTTGTTTACTGTAAAAATTGATCTATCATTTGCCGTTACGCTATGCCCTTCATAAGATCTTTTCGGCAGCACAAGGCGCGCTTCACCCGTTATTTCAGCATTCTGATCTATCGGCGTTTTATCATCGTCATCCGTACTGCCCGGCTCTTGTTTCGGTACTTCCTTAGATACCGTAACCGTATATGTAATTTCAAAAACAACCAGAATGTAATATCTGTATCCTTCAACTTCCTCAGCCTGAGTACTTTTCTTTATATCTGCAGGATTGCCGTCAAGTTTTGCCGCAAATGAATATGTAAAATTTTTATCGGTAAACGACTTTATATTTACCGATGCCGAAGATACGGCATTAACGCTGTACACGCCCGCATATCCGCTATCATACGCACCATACACACCCGTTACATTTGCGCCTTGCGGCAGTTTACTATCAATGGCCGCGGTAAAAGCTCCCGATACGT
>JAAWDW010000042.1 GCA_022793975.1 Bacillota bacterium | reverse complement strand
CCAGCATCTCAACGGACTTCTTAAACCGAAATCGGGCAGCATAATCGTAAACGGAACTGATATAACCGATCCCGCATGCAAGCTGAGAGATATAAGGCGCAAAATAGGGCTTGTATTTCAGTATCCCGAATATCAGTTGTTTGAAGAAACAGTTGCTCAGGACGTGGCTTTTGGACCAAAGAATCTCGGACTTAATGAAGAAGAGACGGAGACCCGCGTGAGAGAGGCTCTTGAGCTCGTAGGGCTTAGTTATGACAGTATTAAGGATAAATCTCCGTTTGAACTTTCTGGTGGCCAGAAACGGCGCGCAGCGATTGCAGGGGTAGTGGCAATGAAACCGGAGGTGCTTATACTCGATGAACCGACTGCCGGTCTTGACCCCAAAGCACACAGAGATATTCTCGATATGACAGAAAGAATACACGAGTATGAAAGGAATATAACGATTCTCGTTTCGCATAATATGGCAGATATCGCAAAACTATGCGATAAGGTACTTGTTATGGACAAGGGTCGCATGATACTTTCGGGAACGCCTAAAGAAGTGTTTGCCAATGAAAAGAGGCTTACGGATATAGGGCTTTCACTGCCGCCTGCTTCAGAGATTATGCACAGGCTTTCCGAAAGAAACGCGGATATAGATGCAAGTATGCTTGATATAGATGCTGCTTGCCGCGAAATACAGAGATTCTTAGGAGAAAAAGGATGATCAGGGATATAACGCTCGGACAGTATTATCCCGGTGATTCGCTTATACATAAGCTGGATCCGAGGGTTAAGATAATAACGACAATAGCATATATAGCGGCGCTTTTTATAGCTGACGGCTTTATAGGACTCGCTACTTCCGCAGCTGTCATCTTTATAGTGATTGCCGTGAGCAGAGTACCTCTTTCATTTATAATGCGCGGGCTTAAACCGATATTTTTCATAATAATATTTACGTTTGTGATAAATATGTTTATGATACAAGGAGAAACGCTTGTATCGCTGTTTTGGGGGCTTAAAATAACAAAGGAAGGACTGAGGACGGCAGTATTTATGGCTGTGCGTCTCGTACTTCTTATAATGGGTTCATCGCTGCTCACGCTTACGACTAAGCCGATAAGTCTGACTGACGGCATAGAGAGTCTGCTCAGACCTCTTAAGGTGATAAAAGTGCCGGCACATGAGCTGGCGATGATGATGACTATAGCTCTGCGTTTTATACCGACGCTTCTTGAAGAGACCGATAAGATAATGAAAGCGCAGCAGGCGAGAGGAGCCGATTTTGAGAGCGGTAATATTTTTCACAGAGCAAAGAGCCTGATTCCAATACTGGTGCCGCTTTTTATATCGGCATTTCGTATAGCTCAGGAACTGGCAATGGCTATGGAAGCACGATGCTATCATGGCGGAGACAACAGAACGAGAATGAACGCGATGAAAATGCGGACCTGGGATTTTGTTTTTATGGTATTAACTGCAGCATTTGTCGGAATAATTATATGTGAAGGATATTTTATATGAAGACTAAGACTAAGTATTTGGCTGAAGCGGCTGTTATTGCGGCGATTTATGCTTTGCTCACGATTGTTTTGGCTCCGATAAGCTACGGTGCTGTGCAAGTAAGAATATCGGAAGCGCTGACAGTGCTTCCTTTTTTTACACCGGCAGCAGTGCCGGGACTGTTTATAGGATGTATCGCCGCCAATATTCTCAGTCCGTACGGATTACCTGATCTGATATTTGGCAGTGCAGCATCGCTCATAGGCGCGACAGGTTCATATTTACTCAGAAATAAGCCGGTCCTGGTGCCGCTTCCACCTGTCATATCAAACGGAATAATTGTCGGTGCAATGCTGTATTATGTATATGAGGTGCCAATTCCGCTTATAGCACAGATACTTTATGTTGCACTGGGCGAAGTTGTTGCTTGCTATGCGGTAGGGTATCCTCTTATGAAATATCTTAATAAATATAAAGGGATTTTTTAGATGAGAAACGGAAAACTTATCATAACGGCGCTGGTGCTTTGCATGATGGTACTTGGACTTATAATACTTGAAAGCTTTGAAATAAGACCCGGCGGTTCGGGCAGCGAAGTTCTGCGTGAGGCTGTTTCGGGTACGGGTGCGGACGGTACTTTGCAGGAAGGCGCATCCGGAAGTGACGGCAGTATTGACAGCAGCGTGGGTGACGAAGATGCGGACGGCATCGGCAAAGATGCGAATGAAGCGCATATTCCTGTATTTGAATTTGACTTAAAATATACGAAGTATCTTGTAGAAGCTCCTTATGAATATGAAGCGAACGGAGAAACAAGGAGATTTAAGTTTGAAGAAATGGTGCGGGCGATAGAGCCGGCACGTGAGGCTTTTGAGAGCGGTATGGTTGCATATGTAGATAATTATAAGAACAGAAACGGAAATGCTCCTTACAGAAACGGCAAATCAACAGATGATTTCGGAGGCACGAGGTCAGCGAGCGCGCCCGGATATTTTAATAGCGACGGCAGCGGCGATTTCAGATATATTGCTGACGGTACGCTGGTAATTGTTGAAAATGAGAATGAAAAATTTTCGGAAGTCAAAATTGTCGGTGAGACAGACGGAAGTTCATACTTCGTGCCGCAGCATTATGTATCGACGGATGATCCGCTGACAGCGCTTGAAAAAATAATAGTAGTGGACAGAGCGGAGCAGAATATTGCCGCTTTTGAGAAAGTGCCGGAGCTTGTCATAGAGCCCGTGAGCAGCGCGGATATTTTGGGCATTTATAAAGCAAGTACGGAAACGGTTGATTCGCTTGGCAATGAAGATGATGATGTAGATAATAAAGATGAGGCTGCAGAGGCGGAAATTGCCGATATGGTAAATGTGGATGTGATGGAATGTGCGGCGGACGGACTCACGGAGGGTGCGATGCCTGTTGCTTTTCCGGGTGGCAGGGCTGAATGGAAGATAGTATCGTACAGTCTTGCGACAACAGGAAAATCAGGCAAGTATCATCAGCCTACACCACTCGGATATTATTATGCGGTAGAGAAAAAACCGAAGTTTTATTACCTGAAAGACGGTACTAATGATATTGAAGGATATGCTCCGTATGCTATAAGGTTTACGGCCGGAGCATATGTACATGGGGTGGCAACAGCGTATAAATACACTGCAGACGGCGTGCGTGTGGATCCGGGAATTCACGAATTTTCAAAATCGATAGGAACAGTGCCGCTTTCGCACAAATGCGTGAGAAATTATACAAGTCATGCAAAATTCCTTTATGATTGGTATGAGCACGGTAAGACAATAGTAATAGTCATAGAATAAAATATCCGAGACAGGCGGGCAATCTGTGGGTATGGTGTTTGGGTGACATCACAGAGTTGATATTTCCGATAATTGAATTTGCAGGAATGGTGAATACGGTATGAGACAGAGAAAAGTAAGGAATCTTGATGAAAAGCTGGAGAAGCTCAGCAAATATACAGTATCCGCTCCGGAAATGCTGCGCGGAAAGTGGAAAGTTTTTTTTGGAAACGATAATCCTGTGTATCTTGAAATCGGCTGCGGCAAAGGAAAGTTTGCCGCATGTCAGGCGGAACTTCATCCAGGCAGAAACTATGTGGCAGTAGAGGGGCAGGATTCTGTGGCGGTGCGTGCGATGGAAAAAGCAGAAGCTTTATGCAGGGGATCGGGCAGAAAAAATCTTATTGTCATATGTAAGTTTGTGAATGATATCGGTGAAATGTTCGAAGAAGGCGAGCTTGCGGGAATATATTTGAATTTCAGTGATCCGTGGCCCAAAGACAGGCACAGAAAGCGGAGGCTTACATATAGAGACCGGCTGAGAAGCTATATGCGCGCGCTGACAGACGGAGGATTTATAGAAATAAAGACGGATAATGACGCATTGTTTGAATTTACGCTGGAAGAGATTGCTGCGTGCGGATATACGCCGGCGGCATATGCGGAAGACCTGCATAGAGTGGCATGCGCAGAGGAAGCAGGGAACAAAAATATCGAGGAAGCGTCTTCCGTAACGACCGAATATGAAGATAAATTTAAGGCGATAGGGCAACCTATCCATTATCTGCGTATAGAAAAAGAAGGAGCATCGCTATTTGCAAAACAGCTATGCTTTTTAATT
>JAAWDW010000041.1 GCA_022793975.1 Bacillota bacterium | reverse complement strand
GCAAACAGCTCAATGCGATTACTAAAAATCTTCTCAGAAGCGATGCGGATTATTTTATTATGGCGGAAGCGCGTGACGGAGCGGCACTTGATACTGTGCTCAGAGCAGCGGCAAAAGGTACGCGGCGAATGAAAATCACATTCCATTCGCGTGATCCTAAGAATTTTGCATACGACATCGCGCAGGAGATTGTTAATTCATACGGAGGAGATGTACATTTTACGGCACAGAGAGCGGCTGCTGCTTTTGATTACGTATTTCATTTTATACAGCTTAAAGATAAATCTAAGAAAAGACTTAAGGCTATATATGAAATACGCTGTGACAGGAAGAACGGAGAGCCGGCAATGACACCGATTTGCTTATATAATGCTCTTGCGGATGATTGGAAATGGTTTTTTAATATTTCGGATGAAAAACGTGAAATGGGGCTTGAAGAGGATGCGGCAGTTTTTGCAAAATTTGAAACGGAGCTTGCGACGCTTGCGAAAATGAGGAGTGAATGATAAAGTTATGGGCTATAGGATGGGAGAAATAGTATATGCAATTTTATGTACGGCGCTTTTAAGCGGAATTGTTCTTATGTTCAGCAGGGATTTCAAGATCATTTTTATGAGCATAAAAATGAATAGGAGACTGAAAACGAGACTTGCGCAAAACCGAACTCCGGATTTTCTTACAAAACATCTGCGGCTGCTTATGAGAACGGTTACGGGAGGGCGGCTTACCGATAGACACTTGCTTGCGGCTTCATTAGTGATATTTGCGGCGGTATCGGCTGCAGGAATAAGAAGCTGCAGCCTCGGTACAGCAGTTTTGTGCGGACTTCTTATAGGATTTATGCCGTATGTGCTCTGCAGAATAAGACTCGAAAGCATCAGACATAAAGCGAGTTTTGAGGGTGAAGCTTTTGTATCACTACTTCTTACAAAGTACAGAATTGCGTCTTTAAATATGCAGCAAGCACTGGAACTTGCCGCAGCGGATGAGAAAATGCCCAGGCTGTGCAGAAAACTTCTGGTGCCTATAATTTTGACCACGCATGTGACAGGGGATAAAGATAAGATAAAAGAAGCATTCAAGGGTTTTGCATTTGCAGTAAATACCAATTGGGGCCGTATGACTGCTTATAATATGACAAATTCGTTTATAAGCGGAATGGATGTTACAGATGCAATAGAGGATATTATAGTACAGCTACGTGAAGCAAAAACAATATCGGAAGAACGTAAGAGGATGAATTCAGAGGCCGGAAATCTCGTTATGATAATGGCACCGCTTTCATATATTGTTTCTCTTGTGCTTGCGGTGAAATATGTGGGTGTAGATGTGAGAATGCTTTTTCACAATCAGTTTTTTACATCACAGGGATTTGCGTTTTTTGTATTCATAGTGTTCATGTTTCTTATAAATATTGCACTGCTGAAGATAGTGGAAAACAAAAGGTTTGATTATTGATGCGAACTACCGCCGGAGAGGAAAATGACTGATAAGATAATTTTGATAATTACATATTTGCTTTTTTGTACAGGAGTTATTCTTGTGTTGAGAGAAGAAAATAAAATTTTTAGGAACATGCGGATAAAAATCGGCGGTGCCGGCTTATGGGCTGCCGCGTTAAGAAAATATGAAGCAGTTCGGACGTGCTTCAGAGAATCGGCGTTTCTAAATTTATTAAGAAAAGAAAATACAGACAGAGAGATATATGAAAGTCTTTCATATATGAGAAATTTAATAATAGCGCATAAGGGCAGTATAAACAGTGACGCTGTTATAAGCGGTCTTGCCGAGAGAGACGGTGTTCTTAAACATACATATATAAAAATGCTATCACTTATGCGTACCGGACGTACAGACGAGGCAGAAAATATATTGTGCGAAGCAGCGGGAACAGAGGCGGGAAAAGAATTTGCATCGCTTCTTACATCTTGGGAACAGATGCCGCCGGAACAGCTTTCACAAATAATAGTCTCATACAGGAAGAGTATAAGAGAAAATTGTATTACCAGACAAAAGAAAAGAGACGAAATGATAAGCAATTTTATCTATTTTCCGGCGACGGCAAACATTTTCCTTATATTTATAAATTTTATCTACATTTCTTATTTTATGCAACAGAAAGAAATGTTTGAAATGATGTTTTAGAAAGGGGGTAAAAAATGAAACAGCTTATTGTACTTGTGGCTACAATTATACTCGGCCTTGCAATCGGCGGCATTATCACGGGCTTTGCAAGTGATGCGGAATCAATTGCCGATACTGCTTCAAAATCAATGGGTAAGATAGCCGAAAGCACAGTTAACTGGCAGTATTAGCGAGGGTGTGATGAAATGAAGCAGCTTATAGTTCTGTGCAGTACGATTTTCTTGGGAATAGCGATATATTATATGATAATGGGGGATCAGAACGATTCGATTGTCAATACTATGGCAGATATGTGGAGAAGCTGTATAGGTATAAGGAGTTATACGGAATGAAGCAGTTTATAGTTCTTATGGCGGTGCTTCCGATAATGCTCATATTTTTGTTGCAGTTTACAGCGGATCAGGTGAACGGAGAAAAAGCAGCTTTTATACAGAGTGTTGTTTACGCTGCGAAAGAAGATGCTAAGCAGGAAGGATATTTTACGGAAGAAATAAAATCCAGAATAGTAAGGGAGATATCGGAAGGAATTTCTGTTCCTGCAGAGTATATCGAAGTAGCGACCGGTGATGAAATTAAATATCGTTATGCAAAGGGTGACGGAAGACTTATTCATTACAGAGTCAGCGTAAAGCTTGACGGTGTAATGGCGGGCGGAAGATTCCTCGGAATTTCCGATAATGAAAATACGGTCACTTATGTCATAGATAGTTATACAGCGAGTGAAAAAATATGAAAGTATTTATTGTATTTTCAGCTATATTTATGATGGGACTGACGTGCATTGTTTATCAGGGGGATATGAACGTGTATATGCATGAGCAGGAGACATTAAAAATGATAGCTGAAGAAGCCGCGTGCCGGGCAGCGCTCGAACTTGATGAGAATGCTTACGGAATGGGAGAAAAGCGTTTTGATACCGATGCCGCCGAATCGTCGGTGGCGGCATACATTGATGATTCGTATAAACTTCTCGTCCGAGGCAGTAAATATCTCATAAATTTTGCAATATCTTATGAAGATGACGAGCATGGCTATAGTTTTGAAAATGATGAAAAGCTTCCGACAGTAATGGTATCTGTCAAAGCGGAAACGGATGATTTTTTCAGACTTCCGTTTTTGCACAGAAACAGCATAACAAGAAAATCAAAATATGAAATCAAGGGGCGTTAAGCCTCTTGTTTTCTTTTTATATAATGGTTAGAATAATAATATACAGAAAAAACAAAGAATAAAGCTGAAAATAGAAAAACATAGGTAAGATTGTATGAGAAAAAATACGGAAATTATGTAGATATGCAAAACAGCGATGAACAAAAAGATAAAATTAAAGGTGTAAAATTCCTGAAGAGACTGCGGGCGGCACTCGTGCTGATTATGATTGCGCTGTCTTTGCTTGTTGTATTATCGGCGGCAGATATAGCAGTATGCGGGCAAGTACATGGTGATGGCATTGTCTGTCGAAAAATTGGTGTTATTACAAAGGAAGAACGCTATAGAGATGAAGACGGAAAACCTAAGGCAGTGCATAAGTTTACGGATATACGTAACGGAGATATCCTTGTTTCTATGAGTACGCACACGCTGGGGTGGCGGCACGGGCATGCCGCGATTGTGATTGATGCGGAGCGCGGTATTACACTTGAAGCAGCACTGTGGGGAAAACCATCGGAGAAAATGAGAATGGTTCATTGGGCTTCGTATGCTAACGCTATACACTTGCGCGTGAGTGAGGATGCGGCGGCAAGTGCGCTGGCCGCAAGCGGCACAGCGCGCGATATGGATATCAGTGCATCCGAGCAGCTCGGATGCCTTGCCGCCGCTTTTGCAAAAGAGTATGAAGACGGTGTGATGTACGGCTTGTTTACAGGCATTCCGGAGAAGTCGCCGATGCCGGAAGAACTGGGTAGGACTCAGTGCGCATATCTTGTTTGGTATGCATATCACCAGCTGGGAATTGATCTTGATTCCGACGGAGGATGGCTTGTTACACCGCGTGATATTGCTGATTCCGAAGAACTTGCAGTTGTAGAGCAGTTCGGTGACTATGAATACCGATAAGGCGCTCCGAAATCTTGACAAAACGATGATTTGTAATATAATAAAAGGTAATCGAAAAACGGGAGGGAAAGATATGGCAAAAGAGAAGATAAACTTTGAAGACGAGCAGGTGAGACACGATTACAGACACACGGCTTCTCATATTATGGCGCAGGCTGTGAAGCATATTTGGCCGGAAGCGAAGCTTGCGATCGGACCTGCGATAGAAAACGGGTTTTATTACGATTTTGATCTTGAACATAAATTTACGGAAGAAGATTTTCTTAAGATTCAGAAGGAAATGAAGAAAATCGTGCAGGCTAATTATAAGCTTGAGAGATTTAAACTTCCGAGAGCGGAAGCCATTGCATTGATGCAGGAAAAGGACGAGCCTTATAAAGTGGAGCTTATAAACGATCTACCGGAAGATGCGGTAATTTCGTTTTATAAACAGGGTGATTTTACGGATCTCTGTGCAGGTCCGCATATGGAATCCACAGGCCAGATAAAAGCATTTAAGCTTGAGAGATTTGAACTTCCGAGAGCGGAAGCCATTGCATTGATGCAGGAAAAGGACGAGCCTTATAAAGTGGAGCTTATAAACGATCTACCGGAAGATGCGGTAATTTCGTTTTATAAACAGGGTGATTTTACGGATCTCTGT
>JAAWDW010000040.1 GCA_022793975.1 Bacillota bacterium | reverse complement strand
ATTCAGTCCTCGGATCAAGCTTCTCATTTACAACGCGCGCCGCCATATTAGCCGCTACTACGAAAAATCCGGTTATTAGAGATATTACCATAAGCATATTATAATCGTGATACCTGGCGCTTTCAAAGCCAAGGCTTCCGAGTCCCGGATAAGAAAACACCGTTTCCACCACATATGTTCCGCCAAGAAGATGCGGAAGAAATATTGCCATTATACTCACAATAGCCGGCATCACATTTTTCAGGCAGTGCCTATATATTATTTCACGCTGTGACAGACCTTTAACCCTGCAGAGCAGAACATATTCCTGTCTAAGTTCACTTGAAAGTTTGTTCCTCATAAGGTATGTGCAATACCATATATGAGAAAGTACTATCGACAGCACAGGCAGTACAAGATGCAACACCCTGTCGGCAAAGCTTCCGTCGGACCCTATCGAATATGCGCCGCTTGAAGGAAGGATTCCGAGATTTACGGCAAATATAAGAACAAGCACCAGCGCCGTAAAAAATTCCGGCATACTTCCCAGCGCCGTTCCTATTCTGCATATCAATCTGTCCGCAATACTTCCCTCGTGAAGTGCACAGAAAACAGCAGTCAAAAGACCGGCTACAAATATTATAACGAATGAAATCAGAGTCAAAATCAGCGTGTTCATATACACTCCGCCCACTACATCCGTAACACTTTGCTTATATTTGAAAGAAATGCCGAAATCGCCGCGAAATGCCGACGATATCCAGTTTATATACTGTGTAAGTATGTTTTCATCAAGGCCCAGTCTCACGCGCGCTGCAGCAAGCTGATCCGCGCTCATTCGTTCAACAGCATCCCCGTAAAAAGATCTCAACGGATCCCCCGGTGCAAGACGTGCAATTACAAACACAACTACCGACAGTATAAAAAGTGCCGATATAAACTGTACTACCTTGACAACCGTATATTTAAATGTCCTGCTCCACACAGCTTTTCTGCTTTTCATCCGCATTTTTCTCCCGTATATCTTATTGACGCTTCGCATATCTGTTCGCATCGGCCATTTCTTTGTTTCAAAATAATAAAAAACCATGACAAATCCGATCCGCATTACAACTGCGGATACAAACCTTCATGGTTTAATTGCAAAGCTTCCTGCTTTAAATTCCTTGCTTATTCTATCATTTGCCGTATACTCTGTCAAGCAGAAGTGCAGTTCTGTGCCATTTCACCGTTGTAGTTTTTTAACGTCAATGACTTCCGTACTTCTCAAAAAATCCGTCGAGCGTACGCATACATTCTTCTCTGTCTGTCAGATATGACATTGCGTGTCCCGCTTCTTCAACAAGCAGAATCTCTTTTTCGGCACTGCAGGCCTCATAATTTTCTATTGTCATACGCACCGGTACAAAATCGTCACTCGTGCCATGTATAAACAACACCGGAATGCGGTTTCGCGACAGTGCTTTCTTTGTATCACACTCTTTAAATCCAAATCCCGCTTTTTTCTTTGATATTCTGTCCGCTATGCCGATAATCGGAAATCCCGGCGCATGATACTTTATTTTCATAACGTGCTTAAATATTTCACGTGCCGACGTAAAACCGCAATCAGCTATAATGCCGCGCACATTCGAAGGCAGATCAAGTCCGCTTGCCAAAAGCACTGTCGTTGCCCCCATTGAAACCCCGTTGAGGAAGATATCTTTATCTTCACCAAGATGTCCCTCTATCCATCTCGCCCAATCCGTAATATCACGACTCTCCTTAACTCCGTATGTGATATACTCACCTTCGGAAAGGCCGTGAGCGCGTTGATGAACAAGCAAAAGGTTATACCCCTTTTCATAATAATCACGCATAATACAGGAAAAATCATGCTCGGCGCTGCTCCTGTAGCCATGCACCATTATAACAGTGCCTTTTGCGTCCTGTACCGGCAAAAATTCCGCCGCCAGTCTAAGTTTATCAAAGCTTCTGATATATACAGTCTCAAAAGGCTGACTTCTTTTCCAGGCTTTGCCCGCTTCTATTTCATCCCTGTATTTCTCCAGCCCGCTGTTTGTATCTATCACCGGCTTATACTCTTCCGACTTCTTTTTATTGTTTTCACGATCGTTTACAACAGCGGTTTTAAACATATGATTGGCCGCGCCTCTTAGTCCAATTGCCGCCGCCGCCAGCGCTCCTGCACCGAACAGAGCCCCCGCAGCAACAATTATTTTCGTATTGCTGTCTTTTTCAACATTTCTATTCATATTTTCCTCCGAAAACACATCTTCATATTACCCTTATTTTACCATATAATTTTAGTATTGCAACTGTTAGACAAAAATAATCCGCAGATAAATCAACGGATTATTTTACACTATCATTATTTCTGATATATCGGCAAATGTCTTCTACTTCACAGTCTAAAATTTCACACAGCCGGTCAAGCGTAATTGTCTTTACCACCATATTCTTTCTGAGACGGTATAATTGTGTTTCGTTTATATGATAGTTTTTTATAAGAGAATATTGAGAAATTCCCTTTTTCTTCATGGTTTCCCACAAACGGTCATATACAATCATACTGACTCCTTCCTAAACTATATATGACTATTATTTCACTATATTTAAAATTACAACATTGTGCATATGAGAACAATATGAACAAAAATGTGAGCTTATATCGAATACATAATACACCTGGGCGCCCCGCCCCCTTTTCTCTTCTCTTCCTTTCTCTTTCCCTATTCTTCCCTCTCCTTCTCTTTTTTTATCCTCTTCTCTCTTTCTCTTTTTATCTCATTTATAT
>JAAWDW010000001.1 GCA_022793975.1 Bacillota bacterium | reverse complement strand
TATAGTCCCCGCAAAGATAAATACATCCTGCTGTATAATACCTATATTGCGGCGCAGGCTGTCCTGCGTATAATTTCTTATATCTGTACCGTCTATTGTTATTGAGCCTTCTGTAACATCGTAAAACCGAGGAAGCAGGTGGCACATAGTTGTTTTGCCGCCGCCGGACGGACCAACAAGGGCAAAATTTTCACCGGCCTTTATCGTAAGATTTATATCACTGAGCACGCAGGTACCGTCATCGTAATTAAACGATACATTGTCATATCTTATTTCTCCACGCAGATCTCCCGCATCAACTGCATCCGGCGCATCTTTTATAGACGGCTCCGTTCTCATAATCTCAAGAAATCTGCTGAAGCCGGCGCTGCCCTGCATAAACATCTCCATAAACACTGCCAGTGTTCTTATTGCCGAAAGGAACGTCGATACATAGAGGGAAAAAGTTATCAGTTCAATATATCCCATTTCACCGCGCATAATCAAGTATCCGCCAAAAGCAATTACAATTACCTGCATAATGCCCATCGTAAATTCCATACCGCCGTGAAATACGCCCATTGCTTTGTAATAATCTGTTTTCGCGGTTTTAAACATATTATTGCTTTTTTTAAATTTATCTTCTTCTGTCTGCTCGTTTACAAAGGCTTTAGCCGTGCGAATACCACTTATACTGCTTTCTATCGCTGCATTTATTTCGGCTGTTTTTTTCTTGACTTCAAGATTGGCTTTGAGCATATTAGCCCGCTGTCTCTGTGTAAAAAGTATAAATATCGGAATAACTACGGCAAGAACAAGCGCCAGTTTCCAGTTTACCGTCATCAACACGGAAAGTGAACCGACAAGCGTGAGCACAGAAATTACCACATTTTCAGGACCATGGTGTGCCAGCTCAGTAATATCAAAAAGATCCGTTGTAATCCTGCTCATGAGCACACCGGTACGGTGATTATCATAAAAACTAAAACTCAAATCCTGCATATGACTAAACACTTCTTCACGCATATCCGCTTCCACGAGTACTCCCATTTTATGCCCGAATACCGTTATTATGTAATAAAAAACCGACCTTAAAATATACGCCGCTATTATTATTCCCATAACTATAAAGAATGTCTTAAAAAGATGATTCGGCAGATAAAGTTCCATACTTTTTTTCGATACATACGGAAATACAAGATCTATCGCCGCCACTGCTACAGCACAGAACATATCTGCGGCAAACAGCGCTTTGTGTGGTCTAAAATATGAAAAAAACAGCAAAAAAGGATGTTTTGAATAATCTTTTTTATTCATTTATTCCGCGCTCCTTTCTCATGAGTTTCCGCTGCCTGTCTATAAAGCGGCATTCTTATGGCATACATTTCGCGGAAGAGTTTTTCTCTTTTTGCATCGTCTTCTCCATACATAAATGCATATGGTACAGAATCATCGTTTTTTGCTTTATTCCAAAGTATATCTATATCCTCTTCAACAAAAATCACCTTGCCTCTTTTAATGATATCAAGCGACATTTCATCGAGCACTGCTCCGTCGCCGCATACAATAACAAGCTTGTCCGCATAAATCTCATTTCTTGCACATCCAAGATCATAACTGCTGTCATCCAGTTTCGAAAGCACTTCAAATTCCTTATTTCTATAAGCGTGCTCTCCGTTTATCATACACATTCTCTTTATGCTTCTGCCGTCAAGCCTTTCTATTTCATCATCAAGAAACAAAACACCGCATCCAAGCTCACGTGCAAGCTTTTCTCCTACTTTGCGGCGATCTGTGCCTATATATCCTATAACATAATATCTTTCAGTTTTTTTCATAAGTTTTCACCCGCTTTTATTGACGCTTTTTTCATTAAAAAGATGCCTTGTTTTAGGCATCTTCTGTTTCATTTTTCAAGAGCGGCGAACCGCAGTACTCGCATAAACCGTTATATTCTTTCGGCACTTTGCTGACTGCGCCGCAGCTTCCGCATTTTACTTCAATAAGCTCATCTTGCACACTCTTTATTTCCGCACCGTTTACATTCATTCCGTAACAAATAAGTTTCATACCCGATGCATCAAGCTGCATTTGCGGAAAAAATCCTATCTCAATCATTTTTATTATATCTTTGCGTGTAGTTTGAACAGATTCACGTACAGAAACAGCAAGCATACTTATATATCTGTTGGGGTCCGTTTCAATAAATTTTGCATATTCGTAATATTTTTTAACAAAGATATTGTTTCTTATACCAAGTATAATTAAAACCGCACCTAATACAATCAGGGCAAGGAACAGCAGCATTTTACCTACAAGCTCAGGAAATCCCCAGTTTACATACCACTCTATATAAACGAAAAAATCTATAATCAATTTCATAAGAGAAATAAATCCTGCTGCAGCAAGCACAATGCCTGCCACCAGTTCTATATTGGCTTTTACTTTCAATCTGCCGACTTCCGGCGGCGTATTGAAACTTTCTGTCATGTTAATAACCTCCCGGTATTTTATATTATAATTCAATCGGTCGAAAGCGGTGAGCCGCAGTATTTGCATGTGCCTGTGGTGCCCTTAAGTACCATACCTACCGCACCGCAGCCGTTGCACTTAACTTCTGCATAATTTCCTATTGCCGCTTTCTGAGCCGCAGATACTGCGTTTTGATTAATACCTTGATAAATAAGTCTGTTTTTTGCATCTTCTATGTACATCCCTGGAAAAAACCCAAGTTGTATCATTTTACTCACATTCTTTTTTGTCACTTCTAAAGGTTCTTTAGCCGATATAGCAAGCACACTTAAATATTTATTCGGATCCGAACCGAGTATTTTTGAATATAGATCAAACTTTTTTACCAGTTTATGTTTTCTGTAGCCTGCAGTAAGAATTATGATTCCTATTATCATAATTCCTATGCAAATTAACTTAATTACTATTAAAGCCGAAGTTTGTTCTTCATAAGGTATTCCAAGAAATTTTATCAAAACTATACCGAAAACTGCAGTAATCACTATGCCTATAAATAATTGAATACTGCCTATCATTTTAGCATTGTAAACACTTTGTCTTTTTATATTCCCTGACATCTGCTAATCTCCCGACTTTTTGCATTTTATCTGTGTTTATAACTATTTATCTTCAAATTTTATTCCGCATTCAGGACAAAATTTCGGATTGCCTGTAATAGGTGATGCGCACGATGGACAAGTTTTTACAAGCGGTTTGCCGCATTCAGGACAGAACTTAACTCCGCTGTCCGGCAGCTCCGCACCGCAGAACGGGCAAGGCTCCGGTATTTCATATCCGCATTCGGGACAAATTTTTTCTCCGTCAGAAATATCCGCACCGCATTTAGGGCAAGGATTATATTTATCACCGCATTCAGGACAGAATTTCATAGTATTTTTATATTTTGCCCCGCAGCAACTGCATGTAACAACAACTCTTTCTTTTGATACGGCGGCTTCCGACATATCATATCCACAGTCCGCACAAAATCTCTTGCCTGCAGGTACTGCGGCTCCGCACTTCGGACAGAGTATGGAATCCTTTGCCGCTGTATTAAGATTACCTGCTATTCCGCCGAACTGACTGCCGACTGCACCGCCCATTGTCACGCCCATACCGAGGCCCATTCCTGCTCCCATCAAATTTGAACCTGTGCCCTGATTTTTTGCCGCACCTTCAAGAGTATCAAAGGAACGCTCCTGCTGATAATTATATCCGATAATTTCCATCTCGGCTCTTTTTGCAAGCGCGTCTTTTAATTTTCTGACTGCGCTGTCATCTTCAGGTACGCTTATATCGTTTACATAAAAATTCACCAGTCTTATTCCGTATTCCGCAAGTATAGGCTCTATTTTTTCCTGCAGATGCTCTGAAAGTTCCTCTACATAAGCATTTATTTCCATTATGCTTATTTGATTATGTATGAGATATGTAGAAATCGCGTCTTTTACTTTTGTAAGATAAAGACCTTTAAAATACTGTGTTATATTTTCCTTATCAAATATTGGAAGCGTACCTACAAGTTTAATTAAAAACTGTCGTGCATCTTCTATGCGAATGCCAAACTGCCCAAAAGCTCTTACCGGAATAAAAACCGAATATTTCGGATCTTGGAGCTGTATCGGCGTTGCCGTACCCCATTTAATATCAAGTGAGCTGACTTTATTTACGTACCAAACTTCTGCCGTAAACGGCGTACGTCCGCCTGACGGTAGATTTATTATATTGTTTAAAAGCGGAATATTGTTTGTATCAAGCGTATATGTTCCGCTCGTAAATGTGTCAAGCGCTTTTCCGCCTTTAAAAAGAATTGCTTCTTGAGATTCACTGACAACAAGCTGTGACCATGTGCCAAGCTCTTCATTGGGATATTTCCAGGCAAAAATGTCGGAACTGCCGTTATATTTTATTACCTCTGCTATTGCCATCGCTTATCTCCCTCCTTAGATATTTCTTGCCGCACGTTCTTTCCCCTTTATTATTGTATTCCTTGCAAGGAAAAGAAGCAGCATTACTATCGCATAAATTGCCATCAGCATAAGCTGAACACTGACAAAAATTCTGATCGGCGCTTTAAAAATATAACAAAATACAATATTTACGGAAAATACAGTAAGTAAATATATTATTGAAAAAACCACAAACGCAAGCTCCATCGGAAACGCCGCACTTTTCTTGATACTTACAAGAACAGAAACCGCCCCCGCAGATGCTGCAGAAATAAGGAAAAATGCAAGTCCCGCCCAAAAAAGTCCGGTTCTTTCGGTTACAAGTATAAGTGATACTGCTGTATAAAGTGCCGCAATAATTGCATATACAGCTGTCAATATCCATTGCTTTTTCATAATATCCTAAACCCTCTTTCTGATTTACAAAATAATTTTCCAGTATAATTATATTACAAGACCCACGATTTATCAATGCTCCTTTGCAAAAAGAAAAAAAGGGCTTGCACCCTCTTTTATGTAATATTATTTGATTTTATCCCACAATGCTATCTACCCATAGCTTCATTTCATCTTCTGAAATCCTGTTAAGAAGTTTCCCCTTTTCCCATTTTACAGTATCGGGACAGAGTGCGTGAAGTACCTCATCCGTTTTTCCCATACCACTGCCTCCCGATGTTGCAAACGGTACGATTGTTTTTCCCGAAAAATCATAACTTTCGAGGAATGTATTTATAATTGTAGGTGCAATGTACCACCATATTGGAAAGCCCACAAAAACTATGTCATAATCCGCCATATTGGAAAGCTTCTCTGCAATAGCAGGTCTTATAGACTGATCATTCATTTCTACAGAACTTCTGCTGTTTTTATCATTCCAATTTAAATCGGCGCTTGTGTAAGGAATAGCCGGTTTAATTTCAAAAATATCTGCGCCCGCTGCTTTAGCAAGCGTTTGTGCTGTTTTTGCCGTTACTCCACTGCAGGAAAAATACGCGACTAAAGTTTTTTTACTGTTCATAATTTTACCCCCGTTTTTATTTATATGGTTATTTATACCCATATTACCTCTTTGTGAAACGCTCTCTTATCATAATTGATGCCGTCAATAATGCACCTCCAAGCAGCCATCCTCCGAGTACATCAGAAGGGTAATGAACTCCTAAGTATATACGACTTATCCCGATAAAAAATATAATCAAAATACCGACAGCTGTTACAAAAGCAGCCTTTATTCTGTTCTCTTTTGTATGTTTTGTACTTTTCTTTATTGAAAAGCCTATATTTGAAGGAATGCTGTTCCATCTATCGTCTTCATTTTCAAGAAGCTTTTTCCTGAGAGAATATATTATCATACCGTAGAAAACAAAACTTACAGTGGCATGACCACTCGGAAAAGAATAGCCTCCTTGCTTTATAAGATGAAATTTGCTGCTTGGTCGGGATCTTTTTATAATATTTTTGGCCGTGCTTTTAACAATTTCCGTAAACACAGTAGCCCCTGCTGTAGGCAGCCCAAACCCTCTGCAAAGCGGGGGTACTATCAGGAGAACTAAAGAAACGCCGACCAGCGTCTGCCAATTGCCTAAATATGTGACAGGCGTCATAACTGCAGTAAATATCGGACTTCTGCGTGCATAGAAAAATCCATATACAGCATTATCAAAAGAGGATATACGATCAGTATTTACAAGATACGTAATAACCGCAAATCCCGCGAGACATAATATAATTACTGCTGTTCCTGCCGCATAATTTATTTCATTTCTTTTTTTCATTTTTTATATACCTCGCTATTGTGCCTTTATTATAATATTTGTTTTTGTATTTTACAACATTTTTTGAAAAAGCGCTTTTGTTATAGTATAATATTAGTATCTCCGAAAAAGGGAGAACGAAAAGGAGAATATTATTTAATGAAAATTTTACCTAATATAATCCCGCTGATTAAAATCAAAAATTCATTGAAGCGACCTGATAAATATAAAAAAGATATTGAAAAATATCGTCTAGCTGAAGATACGGAAAAAGAAAGAAAATTTATTCTTCAGGCTACTTCCGAATGGGGCAAAGACATTCTTGATATTTTCAGCATAGATTTAACTGTAAACGGAAGAGAAAATCTGCCTACAGAGGGTCCTGTTCTTTACGCCTCAAATCATCAAGGCTACGGTGACATTCCGGTATGCTGTGCTGTCCTTGATACAATCCAATTTGGATTTATTGCCAAAGAAGAGCTTTTCAAGATTCCTGTTTTCGGAAAATGGATGCTTCGTATAAGAAGTCTTTCAATGGACCGAGATGATGCTCGTGCAGCTATGCGCGCGATAGAGGCAGGAGTTTCCTATATTAACGATGGTTTTTCGCTTCTCATTTTTCCTGAGGGAACAAGAAGCCAGGGAGGGCCTGTAAAAGAATTTAAAAAAGGAAGCCTTAAACTTGCAACCAAGCCCGGTGTTCCCGTTGTGCCCATAACAATAGATGGCTCATACAGAATTTATGAAGAGCAAGGTAAAGTTGTAAACAATGCTAAAGTTGCCATCACCATACACCCCGCGATACCTACAGCGGGAATGATCAAGCAGGAACAAAATCAGCTTGCTGAAAAAGTGCAGCGAATAATTGAAAGCGCTTTGCCTGAAGAACAGCGCGGACTTCCTTCCGAAACAGTTTCTTATTAAAATTATCTTTCATATAAAAAAGCCTTTTATGGAGATTCTTCCATTTAAAAGGCTTTTTTTATTACAGCACTATTTTATTTTGTATTATTTCTCAGGATTTGTTTTTTCTCTTGTACAATACAAGCATCAGTGCATACATTGCTGCCGCTCCGAGGAATCCCGTATTTATCGAAGCAACCATATCGAAATGAAGCCTTTGGGATGAAAATATGAGAAACCAGCAGCCTGCGGCAGCGGCAACCGACAGTTTAGTTTTATCAAAACCATATTTTTGCATCATAATTATTGCAATTATCGATAATACTGCCGGCATAAATACTAAAATTATCATTTTAGAATGGTCCAAGCTTGATGATATGCGCAATTGCTACAAATACAGCTCCTGTTGCATACCAAATACCGATAAGCGGAATGATAAACTTCGCCCATTTTTCCCAAGGAATCTTTGCCATAGCCAGTGATGCCATAAGATAACCTGATGTCGGCGTAAAGATATTTGAAATACCGTCACCCATCTGGAACGCAACACAAGCCGTCTGTCTTGTAACATTGACAATATCAGCAAGTGGCGCCATAAGCGGCATTGTAACGGCCGCCTGACCCGAACCCGAAGGAATGATGAAGTTTGTCAGGCACTGGAATATATACATACCCTCAGCACTTATTACTCCCGGAAGTCCGTTGAGCACAGTCGATGCTGCATAAAGCATAGTATGAATAATGTTTCCTGCCTCAAGCACAACGAGGATACCTCTTGCAAAACCTACTACGAGAGCTCCTACCGCCATATCCCCCATGCCGGCAGCAAACGCATTACCGAATTCGTCAAGATTCATTCTGTCACAGATACCTGCTACAATACCGAGGCCAAGGAACAGTCCACAGATTTCGGCATAGTACCAGCCGAGTTTGAGCGTACCGAATACGAGAAGACCAATAGCAATAAAGAACGCCAGTACAACGAGCTTTTTGCCAAGTCCGAACGGATGCTCTTCAAGATTGAGCTCAAGATTTGATTCTCTCTGCAGATCCAGCTCATACATAGGTGATTTTGTAGGATCGTCTTTAACTTTCTTTGCATAGCGCATTACATATATGATAGCTATTATTGTCATTACTACAAGTATAGCCGCACGGAATTCGAGTCCCGAGAAAAGCGGAAGTCCGGCTATCGACTGCGCAACACCTTCTGTATACGGATTCATTATCGATCCTGTAAATCCGGCACCGGCACCTACAAGTACGATGGCAACTGCCGTGATCGAGTCAAATTTCATCGCCAGACACATACTTACCATAATCGGTATATAAACTATGAGGTCTTCTGCCGATCCCATTGTACATCCCATAAATGCAAATACCAGCATAAGTACAGGAATCATAAGTCTTTCCTTACCGTTCATAATAAGGGCAAGTCTTACGAGAGCCGCGTCAAACGCTCCCGTTTTCATTATTACTCCGAATGCCCCCCCGCATATGAATATCAGGAATATGATTTCGGCTGCGTTAAGCATTCCCTGGAAAATTGATGTCAAGAAAGACATAAGTCCGACAGGGGTTTTGTCGATATAGTGGAATGTACTAGGGTCAACCACGTTTCTTCCGTCTTCCATTGTCATCATGTCATATGTACCTGCCGGAATAATATATGTTAATAATGCACAGATCAAAATTAACATAAGAAGCAGTGAATACACATGAGGCACTTTGAGTTTAAACTTTTTCTTTGCCTTTGCTTCGTCCATTTGAAACTCCTTTCGTTTAGTAAAACATAAAATAATATTGCATCGTGAACCAATTTTCAGGCTAATCGTTCACGTGAGAGAACTCTTCCTTTATTTCGGCAAGGAACTCAGGCTCCGTCATAAGATCAATACCTGTTGCTATGTATGCCTTGACATAATCGAGCGCAGTATCCATAGCCTCGTCTGTGCCTGCACGCTCTTCAAGATAACGGGTGTGAAGACCAAACTCCGTACCGTCAGGCGAAGTGCCTATTCCGCACATAAGCTGTATGCTTGGGCATACATACGATACATTTCCCAAGTCCGATGCTCCCGGCGCATGTGCACCGTTAAACCATTTTAATTTATATCCCTGTTCCTCTACATAACCTGCTGCTCTTTTGGAAAGTGTCTGATTGCTGACTGTATCATTATATGCACCTTCCTGACGGGTAACCTTTACTTCACAGCCTGTTGCCATCGCAGCGCCTTTTGCCGCAGCTTCAAGTCTGTCAAGTATATTGTTTACATCTCTTGCACGGTTTGCCCTTGCCCAAAATTCGGCGCGCGTATATTCAGGAATTATTCCCGGAGCCACACCTCCGTAATGAATAATACCGTGGATTCTTATATCTTCTTTCGTCTGCTGTCTCATAAGCCCAACAGAATTGAAAAGCAGAATCATTGCATCAAGTGCATTTATACCACCTTCCGGAGAAGTTGCCGCATGACTTGCCCTGCCGAAAAATTCGATAAACATTCCGTCAAGCGCACTTGAACTCCAAGCGTCCGTATGCACACAAGCCGGATGTACCTCAAGAGCAACATCCATATCATCAAAAGCACCTGCATCAATCATCGGCAGTTTACCACCGTGGCTTTCTTCTGCAGGAGTCCCATAAATATAGATTTCTCCGCCGTATTCATCTGCAAACTCTTTGAGTCCGAGACCCGAACCAACGCCAATCATACAGATAAGATTATGTCCGCACGCGTGTCCTATTTCGGGAAGTGCGTCATATTCCGATATCAGAGCAATCTTAGG
>JAAWDW010000039.1 GCA_022793975.1 Bacillota bacterium | reverse complement strand
TCCGTCTCTCACCTGAAGTGCTCCGCCAAGTGCTATAACGCTTATTTCTTCTCCCGTGGACAGTTTTCTGTATTCCATAAACAACAACCTCCTTGCCAAATTTACAAAATAATATATCATAATTTTATAGTATACATCTTCTTATTACAAGTAGGTACATTTTTGACGCATACTTTCATTCCTGACAGTATTACAGCACTGCCATAAAGCAGCGCTGCATTTTAAAAATCATTATCAAATTTTAATCTTTCCTTTTTATCGGCTGTCGTATAACGGTCTTCAATTTATCGGGCGCCGTCCTTCTCGGATCGGAAAGATATATTTCATGATGAAGCCTGCCGCTTTTGAAATCATTTTCATAACCGTTTTCAGCTATAAATGTATCCATCAGTGCAATGCTTGCAGGTTCATCATCATAAGAACCTATGTGCATCATCTGTACACAGAGTCCTTCGTTCACAGTCATAAATTCCACTTTTGAAAAATCCTGCTTTTTTTTCTTTGACGCTTCCGCTAACGCCCAGTCAAAATCTGCTTTGGTTACAAAATCCGGAAGCCGAATTACCGATATAAAGTTCAAAGAACTTTTATCAGAATAATCAAATCTCTCTTTACCTTCCTGACTCCAAAATCCTTCAAGAGGAGGTACTACATAATCAAAATAGCCTTCTATTCTGTAATCGGTTTTTTTGCTCATCTTGACAGTAAATGCAATTCCGTAAAGAAGCCCTATCGCTTTTTTGTACGCTCCGTTCTCTTCGTTAGGATCGCCTTTTCCCCTTACGGCAACATAATTCATTGACGGCACGGTCACTATCTGAGGTTTGTTTTTCGGCATATAAAACTCTTTATACTCTTTTTTAAAATCAAACGTCATCATTTAATCTCACTTTCATGTCATGTTTATATCATAATTATACGCAAACATATGTTCACTGTCAATTTCCGATTTACATTATAGCCTAATTATTTGATCGCTCCTTCCGCTTTCATTTCGGCAATTTCTTCCGCGCTGTATCCGAGTTCGCAGAATACTTCATCCGTATCCCTGCCGAGAGGTCCCGTAATATCATACGGTCTTCTTTCGTATTCGCTGAAGAATATAGGCGGACATGGCATCATTACTTTCATTCCTCCACCAAATTCTAGCTCCTCCACATATCCGTTTTCTATCACCTGCGGATCTTTTGAGACCTCGTTCATTTCGCACATTATTTCGCAGGAAATGCTTTCGGCTATAAACATCTTCCTCAGCTCTTTGCTTGTTTTCTCGGCAAATTTCTTTTCAAACTGCTCAAATACTTCTTTTACCATACCACTCTCATTCAGAGCATCGATTGTCTCAACACGCGGATCTCCGATCAGATAATCAAGTCCGAGTACCTTAAAGTATTTATCCTTGTCGCGCTTGTACTCATTTTCACATACCATTATCCATTTTCCGTCTTTGCACATATAATACTCGCTGAGCGGATCTGTTCTTTTTTCAGGATCCGGATTAAGATGCTTCCTCTCAAACTGAGTAGCAACAATGCCGGTTGCATTGCACCAGATACCGCTTGCCAGAAGTGATGTTTCAACTTTAGTCCCCTTTCCTGTCCTTTCACGTCCGTAAAGCGCCATAAGTATACCCGAAAGAAATGTCGAACTTGTAGCCATATCACCGAAAGCATATGTCGGCGTGAACGGATACGACCCTTTTACCTGCCACTCGTTCTGACCTCCGGATCTGAGCCAAAAAGCCGTACTGTCAAACCCAGGATCGTTTGCATCCGGACCCTTCGGTCCGTAACCCGTAAAATGAGCGTATACAAGCCTCGGAAACTTTTCTTTTAGTGTCTCATAATCAAGTCCGTTTCGCTTTAGAGAGGCACCTCTTACATTTGTCAGAAATACATCCGCATCCGCAAGCAGCTTCATTATCGCGTCGTGTCCTGCCTCTGATTTTATATTTATCGAAACAAATCGTTTGTTGCTGTTCTTAATCGCAAAAACGGGATTCCTGTCATCTTCATACGGTACCTTCTGAAAACTGCCTGTTCTTCTTTCTTCATCTCCGTAAGATGTCTCTATTTTTATTACCTCAGCCCCGTATGCACAGAGCATTCTTGCCGTAGTCGGAGCGGCCACGACTGTAGAAAGCTCCACGACTTTTATACCGGAAAGCGGCATATTCATATTGTTTTCCATTATGCTGTACTCCTTCCTTTTACTTATTTTCAGTTTGATTTCTGTTATTTTATCTATTGATTAATTATCTCATAATCTGAACATTCCGTCAATTAAAACGCTAACAATATATATAATCATCGAATAACAGAAAACAAACAAAACTCATATTTTGTAAATATGGGGCGATAAATGTCGTTTGTTTTCGGATTGTACTTGCCCTTTTTATATGCGATAATTTTTATACGATATACTTTGTCGTAAAGGGGGTTTTATAATGGAAAATATGTATAAATATCTGTCCCGTATGGTACACGATATTCGTACGCCTATGAGCACCATAATCGGTATGACCGAAGTCGCGCGCTCAAGTCTCGACGATACCGCCAAAATAAGAGGCTGCCTCGACAAAATAAACGTCTCCTCAAACCATCTTATGACACTCATCAACGAAATAATTGATATATCCAAAATCGAAACCTCTCATTTTTCTCTTAACAAAGAAACTTTTAATCTTTACGATATGATAAGCGACATAATACTTCTCATTCAACCACAGATAGATATGAAAAATCAAAGCCTGTCCGTAAACATATCCGATATTAAACATGCGGACGTAATCGGAGACAGCAGACGTATTCAGCAATGTTTTCTCAATTTTGTAACAAACTCAATTAAATACACGCAAAGCGGCGGCTCTATCGGTATATCCGTATTTGAGGAGGTAAGAGAACGTGACAAGTCCTCTGTTTTCAGATTCGTATTTGAAGACAACGGACTCGGTATGAACCCGGAATTCATAGAGCACATTTTTGAGCCGTTTTCGCGTGAATCTCGGTCATCTTTTAATAAAGACATTCAAGCCGGTGCAGAAATTCCGGGAAGCGGACTCGGTATGGCAATAGCTCACAGTATTGTGAGTATGATGGGCGGTAGT
>JAAWDW010000038.1 GCA_022793975.1 Bacillota bacterium | reverse complement strand
GTCCAGTATCATAAGCATTGTGGGTTTTGGAAAATTGTTCATATTTCACTCCGATATTTTTTGCTGTACGGAAAAAACAGACCGTACGCATAATTATTTGTACCACAAAATTATACCATAAACTGCGCTCATATGTTATACTTATATAAAAGATTTCTAAAGACGAAGAAAGAGCGGCGTAAATAAAATTATGGGTAATATGGGAAAAAAATCATTTTTGAAAGGGGCGGCAATACTCGGTATAGCCGGATTGCTGACGCAGGTACTCGGAGCTGTTTTCAGAATACCGCTTGCCAATATAATAGGAACCGATGGTATGGCATATTACGGAGCGGCCTATACGATATACATATTTTTGCTGGTTTTTTCAACGAACGGGGCGCCGGCGGCAATTTCCAAGATGACTTCAGAGAGGCTTGCGCTCGGAAAATACAAAGAGGCGCACAGAGTTTTTAAACTTTCGTTTGTATTTATGGCGGTATTCGGAGTGGTACTTTTTTGTGCGGTATTTTTCGGCGGCAGATTTATAGTGGATGCAATGAAAAATCCGGGCGCGTATTATGCGCTGATTGCTATAGCTCCTGCGCTGCTTCTTGTGCCGATGATGTCAGTATACCGTGGGTATTTTCAAGGAATGCAGGAGATGATGCCTACTGCTGCGTCGCAGATAGCTGAGCAGGGAGTGCGGGTAGCCGCGGGAATCGCGCTTGCGGTAGCACTTATGCCGCGCGGAGCAGAATTTGCGGCGGCGGGTGCTGCAGGTGGAGGAAGTATAGGACCGGTAATCGGAATAATCGTACTTGCTATTATATATGCGGTTTACAGAAAAAGAATTGTTTTGGATATGGCAGCGGACAGGCACACGGAAAAGGAGTCTGCGGTAAGTATAATAAAAACACTTGCGATGATAGCAATACCGATTACAATAGGAGTGTCGATACAGCCGATAATGAATTTGGGTGATACGATGTTTGTAATGGGGCGGCTGCAAAGCGCTGCCGGGTTTACAACAGAGGTAGCTGAAGATCTCTTCGGTGCGCTTACAGGTTTTGCAATACCTGTAATAAACGTACCGATGGCAATGGCTCTTTCTATGGCGCTGGCAATAGTGCCCGCGGTGTCTGCTGCCAGCAGCATAGGTGACCGTGAAGCTCTCGAAGGCAATATAAAACTTGCTTTCAGAACATCAATGATAATAGGTGTGCCATGCAGCTTGGGACTTATGTGTCTTGCAGAGCCCGTAATACGACTTCTGTTTCCGTTGCAGGCTGGAAGTGCACCGACTGCGGCAAACTGTCTTTTCATTCTATCGCTAGGGATAGTGTTTCTGTGCGCGGCGCAGACGATGGCAGGTATTCTTCAGGGGATAGGCAAGGTGTCGCTTGCAGTATGGGGAATAGCTGCGGGCTTTGCCGTTAAATGCATATTTACATATATTCTGACAGGCAGAGCGGATTTGAATGTATCCGGTGCGGCAGCAGCAACGCTTGCCGGATACTTTGTGATCGCTGCTTTCAATTTTGCGGCCGTTAAAAAATGCACGGACGTTAGAATAGATATCGGTCTTTCCGTTGTGAAACCGTTTGTTTCTGGACTTGTTATGAGCGCTGCCGTTCTTGTAATTTACAGGTTGTGCGCGGAGGCTCTCGGAAACAGTGCGTCAACTCTCATTTCTGTTGCTGCCGGCGCATTTGTATACGGCGCCGTGCTTATAAAAATAAAGGGAATTGCGGATGATGAAATAGAAAAACTGCCGAAAGGCAGGCTGCTCGTTTCACTTCTTCGCAAGCTGAAAATGATATAGATTGTGCAGCGAAAACGATTACAGAGGTTATTTTATGGAATGGACAGAAAGTCAGCGTGAGGCCATAGAACTGAGAAATAAAAATATGCTGGTAGCAGCAGCGGCAGGATCCGGCAAGACAGCGGTGCTTGTGGAGAGAATCAAGCGTATGATTCTGGAAGAACATATACCGCTTACCGGTTTTCTTGTGGTAACGTTTACCAATAAAGCGGCAGCCGAGATGAAGGAAAAAATCATTGCAGCGCTTACGGAAGAAATAGAGAAAAATACGAAAGATTCGGCTTTTCTGCGTGTACAGCTGAATTCTGTGTATAAGGCTGATATCTGCACTTTTCACGCCTTTGCGCTGTCGGTGATAAGAAAATATTATTATATGATCGGCGCAGAACCGGGATTTAAGGTGAGCGATGAAGCTGAAAACAGAATAATGAAAGCGGATGCCGCTGATAAGCTTTTTGCCGAGCGTTTTGAAGAAGGCACTCAGGAATTCAAGGATTTTTTAGACCGCTATGCTAAAGGACGGAGCCTCAGCGGTATAAAAAATTTAATTATTGAAAGCTATGATAAAATAATGAGCGTTCCTGATCCCGATGGGTGGCTCAGTAAATATATAAATGCTTCGGAGCAGTATGGCTTGCAGCATTCTGACAACGGCGGTGCTTTTAATACATGCACTGATTTTGATGCCTACAGTATATTAAAAAATAAAGCTGAAAATGCATATATAATGGAACTTATGATGCGTGAAATAAAAGCAAAGTTTGAAAGTGCGTCTAGATGCTGCGAAAATGCGGTAAATATGCTGTTGGAAAATGGGCTTGAGAGACTTGCGGGCAAAGTATTTCAGGAAGCCGAATATGCGAAAAGACTTTATGAGGCGGCAGATGTAACAAAATTAAACTGTGATCTTTATGAAACATATGAGAATATAGTAAATATCATAAGTTCACCCGTTTCCGTACGTCTTGTGGCGACGAAAGAAGAAAAGGAAACATATACGGAAATTAAAGACAGCATAAAGCTGCTTCGTGAACGTGCGAATAGATATATAAACGATGTGCGTGATGATTATTTTGCTTACGGACTTGATGAATATATGAGCGAACTTGAAGAAGTAAAGCCAAGTGCTGCGTATTTATGCGGTCTCATAAAAGATTTTCGCCGTATGTATGACGAAGAAAAGAGAGAAAAGAAAGTTGTTGATTTCAGCGACATAGAGCATATGGCACTCGCCGTGCTCGATAATGCTGAAGCGGCGGAAGAGTACAGAAGCAGAATAGAATATATATATATAGACGAATATCAGGATTCAAACCCGGTACAAGAAGCGCTTATTGACAAGATAAAACGCGAAAATAATGTTTTTATGGTGGGCGATGTTAAGCAGTCAATATATAAATTTAGACTTGCGGAACCTGAGCTTTTTATGAATAAATACAGCAAATACAAAAGCGGAAGTGATGAGAACAGTATTAAACTTGACTTAAACACAAATTTTCGCAGCAAGGCGGGAGTAATAAAGACTGTAAACAGGATTTTCGGTGAATCTATGGAGGGATATGACGAAGATGCGGCACTTCATATGGGTATAAGCGGCGGAAACAGCGAAGGCTTTAAATCGGAACTTCATCTTTTGTATGAAGACGGTAGCAGTGATCTGCCTGAAGAAATAGCGGAAATGAAACTTGCGGAGCGTGAAGCCCATATCGCGGTGGATATAATTAAAAAATCACTGGGAAGTACCATTTACGATGTAAAACTAAGAGAAAAAAGAACGCTGAAAAAACGCGATATAGTTATACTTATGCGTGGAGTGAAAGGTACAGGAGCGATATATCAGAGAGTGCTTTCTGAAAATAATATTCCGTGCTTTACGGATGAAAGCGACGGATATTTTGATACAGTAGAGATAGATGTGTTTCTTAATCT